>JBOHRM010000739.1:0-8506 GCA_050732715.1 Longimicrobiales bacterium | reverse complement strand
CTGCTGGATGAGCTGCGCGCGGACCGGTGGCCGTGACCGATCCGGGACCGGTCCTATATCTCGACACATCCTCCGTGCTGCGCGCCGTCCTCGAACGCGGCCTCTCGCCGGAAGTCGAGCAGCGTCTCGGCACCGCCCGATACCTGCTGACATCGCGACTGGCGTTGATCGAGGCGGCCCGAGCGCTGTTGCGGCTGCGCGCCCTCGAGAAGCTCTCCGAGGAAGCGCTCGCCGATGCCGGCCGTGAGCACGACTCACTCTGGGCGCGCTGTGTCATTTGGGAGCTCACCCCGGCTATCTGCGAGCTCGCCGCTCAGGTCGCGCCCGCCAAACCACTACGAACGCTCGACGCGCTCCACCTTGCCACCTACCTGATGGCCCGCCGCCGGCTCGGTGACACAGTCAAACTCGAGACGACGGACGACCGTCTCGCCGCTGCCGCATCAACGACGTAGGCGGCGCCGCAAACCTGACCTCGCCGGTCCGATTGAGCCAGCTGGCAGCGCGGTCGTTGCGCGCCAAGGTCGCCCTAATCGATGCGTAGCTGTGCGCCGATCGATGCCGCGGCGTCCCGCCAGCCGGCGTCGCCGGATTCCCACCAGAGGCTCGTGTCGACAGTCAAGGCGGACAGGATACGATACGATCCAGCGATGCCGAGGCCGCGACTGGCGCCCGGCCGGCTTTCGTAGAGCAGGTTCAGCGGCTCGCGACGCCGGCGCACGAGCGCTGCATGGATGCGAGCGTTTCCTCCCGCGAGCCAGTGCGCCACATCTACGCGGTGCTCGTAGCCGTACCCGCCGAGCGGGTGCCCGATCAGGAGCCCGTCGCCGCCGATGTAGGCCGAGCGGACGGAGCTGTGCCGATACCACTTGGTGATGCGCGAATTGCAGAACCAGCACATGCGAGCGGACTCGCCGAACGCGGTGTATTCGTACCGCAGTGACAGATCGGGGAGGCCGGGCACGAACGGCATATACGCGCCCGCGGTGACGCCGGGATCTTCGACGTACGCGCCGGCCGTATCCTCGAATCCCCACTCGAAGTACGGCACGACGCGCCAGGCGCGGCCGCCGAGGGCGACGCTCAGGTCGACCGACGCTCGCTGGTCCTCGACGTTCGGTCGGCTGTGCATGCCGGCCATGACCATGAGAAGCGTGCTCAATCCGACGTCGCCGTGCTCATTGCCGGCGACGAGCGCGGTCCGGGTCAAGCCGATCCTTACACGCGGGTGCGGACTGAGCGACACGCGTGCGGCGACGAACCACGCGGCCTTGCCCAGCGTGTCTCCGGGAAGTCGACTGACCACGGCGGTGGCATGCAGCGGCCCGAGCAAGCGGCCGACGCCGCCGATGCGAACCGCGCCGTCGCTCCCGAGCATCACCCCACCGAATGACGACGCGCCGTTCAGGATCAATCCGCCCGTCGCGGGGCCGAACGAGAACCGCTGCCGCCCCGCCGTCGCCCACCATGATCCGAGCTTGCCGACCACGGTCACGCGCGGATGCTCGACCGTCGTCGCACCGGCGCTCACGTTCATTGCCGGCCCGTAGCTGAGCGCGAGATGACGACCGAGCGATGCCGTCACGTCCACGCCGATCTCGACCGCGCCGAATCCGGTCGCGGCTCCGGTCGTGCCGGTCGCGCGGAACGTCGCCTCGCGCACGGCGACGTGACTGCCGCCGCGTGCATCGTGCGACGGCGCGTACTCTCGAGCGAAACGCTGCGCGCTCGTGCGCGCGAAGTCGGCGAGCGGCGAGCCGTCCTCCGTGGCGCGAACCTGCGCGGACCGGAACGCAGACTCCATGGCGCCGGCGGACTGTGGCTGATGCCCGATCGCCCACTCGCCGTCGATCAGGCCCGCCGCCGCCAGGCGATCGAGTGCGGCGTACGCCCAGTGCCCCGGCGGAATCGGTGGTGTCGCAGAGGACTCCTGCGCGCCCACGCGTGCGTGAGCGACGGTGAACGCGAGTGCCGCCACGAGCCAAGCGGCGGTCGATCCGATCCTTCGACGCAGCCGTCCACTCGACACGGCGCGCGCGGGTGCTGCTTCCCGTATGTCAGCGAAATCCACGAGCGCAACCGCCTGCCCTTCATGTTCCACATGGACCCACCGTGCTCACTGAGCACGTCCCGAACCTTAGACGATTTCGTGACCTGCCTGACAACGACGGGCGGTCCTCTCGTAACGGACGCTCTCGGAAAGAGCCGCGTTTAGCAGAAGGAGGTGCGTTGGAGGATCGCGCGCGCTATGCGGCGCCGCGTTGACGCGACGCAGCGACGCCCGCACGAGCGGGACGCTGTTCAGCGATACGCCGAACCGAGAGCGCTCAGTCGATCTGTCCCCGAATCTCTCCGGCAGGGACCTGATTCGTATGCACGTTCACGTACGTGTTGCCGGCCCGGATCTCGGCAAGCAGACCCGCCACGCCGGTTCCCGCGAGACCGCCGACCACATCCGCATCCGTGATGACACCCTGGCCCAGCACGCCCTGTGATCGACCCGGAATGAGCTGCAACGGCGGCGCCGACGGATACAGCCATGCCACGATGCCACCCGTTCCGCCAGCAGGACCGACATGAATGTGCGCCTGCGTCACGTTCTGGATGTTCGCGACGATCAGCTTGTAGCGGACCGCCGTTCCGTCGCCGTTGACTTGAAAGATCGCCTGACCCTGCGCCCGTGAATCGTTCGGCGGTACCTCCTCGTCACCCGTGAGATGCGTCCGCAGGTTCTTCCCCTCCGTACCGCTGCTGCTGAACAACGGCACGGCGACTGTCTCCACACCCGTGGGCATTGCCTTGTCGTCCGCGCAGCCGGCCGTGACGCTTGCACCGACCGCGACGAGGCTGACCAGCGCCAGCAAACGCATAACGACCTCCGATCTCCGGGATGGGCGTTGACACGACACCGCTGTTCAATCAACGCATTCAGCGCCCAACTCGTGACGGTTCGTTTGCAATCGGAGCCGAATGATGCCGAAACCGAGCATCGCGTTGTCGAAAATCGGCAATGGCCGGCGACCTTCCCTTTCCCGCGGCCAAGCACTTAATCATACCACCGCTGGCGCCCGCGCGGCGAGAAAGGGGCACGCCGCCGTCGTCGCTGCCACCACGCCGCGCTTGCGAACGCGGCCGCACCGAATAGCCATAGCGCGCGTGACGTACTCGAACGATTCATCCCGCCTCCATCTGGTTAGTGCCGATCTCCGAGCCTCATTGGTATTGTCGCAAACGGAGCCCGGAACCGGACACGCGTTGAACGCGGTCCCGCCGCCGAAAGGTCGGACGATGCGCGGCCGTTGCATCTTGCGCTCCGGGCATATAATGAATATCAGTATACTAAAGGATAGAACTTCGGTGCGATGCGTCGGTGCGATGCGATCGTACACGTGGGTGCATGGAGAGCGGAGGAGCGATGAGGTCGAGGCAGCGAAGCGAAGAGGATGAGGCGAGGGCGCGGCTGCCGCTGCGGCCGCTCGAGTTTGCGATCTTGCTCGCGCTGGCGGAGGAGGACCTGCACGGGTACGGCATCGCGAAGCGGATCGCGGAGCGGGAGATGGGCGCGGTGACGCTGGCGCCGGGCAACCTGTACGGGGTGCTGGACCGGCTGATCGCGGACGGGTTGATCGAGCGGCGGCGTGCGGGGCGCGAGTCGAGGCGGCGGGCGTACCGGATCACGCCGTTCGGGCGTCGCGTGGCCGCACTGGAGGCGGCGCGGCTGAGCGCGGTGGTGCGCACGGCCAAGCGGCTGGACCTGGCGCCGGGGAGGCCGACGCAATGATACGAGGCCGTGTGCGCGGCGAGTGGTTGTTGCGAGCGGCGATGCGTTGTCATCCGCGCGGGTTCCGTGGCGAGTACGAGCACGAGATGCTGGAACACTATCGAGCGGTCGTGATCGCGGAAGGATCGCGGCGCGGCATCGCCTGGCGGCTGTGGTTTCTGTGGAAGTGCATCGGCTCGGCGGCGTATAGAGGTCTGGTGCAGCGGTTCCGGCATCGCGCCCGAGGATCGGGTGGGTCGACGGCTGATGGCAATCGTCTACGAGCGGAACGAAGAGTTCTCCTCGCCGGTCTCCTCCGAGATGCGCGCTATGCGTTCCGGCAGCTGCAAAGGAGTCCGGGGATCACCGTGGTCGCGGTACTCTCGCTGGCGCTCGGCATCGGGGCAAACGCGGCGGTCTTTTCGTTGTCCGAGCAGATGCTGCTCCGGCCTTTACCCGTCCCGGCGCCCGACCGGCTGGTGAACCTATCGGCTCCGGGACCCAAGCCAGGATCCAATACATGCAATCGCGCGGGCAGCTGTGATGCGCCTGTTTTCAGCTATCCGATGTTTCGCGATCTCGAGGCGCCGGCGGAGCTGTTCACTGGTATTGCGGCACACCGCTCGTTCGTCGCGAACCTGAGGGTCGAGGACGATGCACTCGCAGGCAGCGGCATGCTGGTCTCAGGATCCTACTTCTCGGTTCTCGGTCTCCGTCCAGCGTTGGGACGGCTGTTCGGACGCGAGGACGACCGCATGGTCGGCGGCCTGGCGATTGTAGTTCTCAGTCACCGGTTCTGGCAGACGCGATTCGGGGCCGATCCGCGAGTGCTGAACCAGACGATCGCCGTCAATGGGTATCCGTTGACGATCGTCGGTGTGGCGCCGCCTCGATTCGAGGGGACGACGTTGGGCGTTCGCCCGGATGTGTTCGTGCCTCTCACCTTGGCGATCGCGCTCGGCGATGTTCGCGGCATCGATTCGGAGGAGCAGCTCGAGGCTCGGCGCAACTACTGGGTTTATCTCTTCGGTCGGCTGAAACCCGGGGTCTCCATCGAGCAGGCGCATGCCGCGCTGAACCGTGTGTATCGCCCGATCATCCAAGAAGTGGAGGCACCGCTTCAGGAGGACATGAGTGTGCAGACGCTCGCCCGTTTTCGGGCGAGGGAGGTCACGCTCGAGGACGGGCGGCGTGGGCAGAGCACGTTTCATTCGGATGTCGGCACACCCCTGCTGCTGCTGCTCACGGTCACCGGGGTCGTGGTCATCATCGCTTGCGCGAACATCGCGAATCTGCTCCTTGCGCGAGGCGCCACTCGGGCTCCGGAGCTCGCGCTCCGAACGTCGCTGGGTGCGAGTCGGTCGCAGCTCTTGGCGCAGCTCCTCACCGAGTCGTGCCTGCTGGCGATGCTCGGCGGGGCGGCGAGTCTGTTGGTGGCCCGATGGACGCTCACGTTCATCGGTGCATTTCTCCCGGGCAATGTCGCGGCCGCCTTGGATCTGCACCTGCCCACCTCGATGCTCGGGTTCGCGGCGGCGTTGTCGATCGGCACCGGATTCCTCTTCGGGCTGTACCCCGCGCTTCAGGCCACGCGGCCGGACCTGATGACGACAATTCGGGCCAATGCCGGCCATCGAGCGGGTGCCCGCGCCGCCACACGGCTCCGTGCGTCGCTGGTCACCGTGCAGATCGCTCTCTCCATGGCCTTGCTCGTCCTGGCCGGATTCTTCGTGCTGAGCCTGGCGAATGTCAGTCGAGTGGATCTCGGCCTGCGCGTCGACGATGTGGTCACGTTTCGCATCTCGCCGAAGATGATCGGCTACCAGCCGGAACGTGCTCGAAGCCTGTTCGAGCGCACGGAATGGGAGCTCGCGGCGATCCCTGGCGTGAGGGAAGTCGCCGCATCGCGGCTCCCGCTCCTCTCCGGAAGGGGGTGGAGAGTGAGCGTCTCGGTCGAAGGATTCGATGCCGGTCCGGACGCCGACGATGGGGCGAGGTACAACGAGATCGGACCGGGCTACTTCCGCGCCCTCGGCATTCCGCTCCTGGCGGGGCGCGAGTTCACGTCTGCCGACGCCGGTCCCGTGCCGACGGTGGCCGTGGTGAACGAGTCGTTCGCGCGCAAGTTCGGCTTGGGCCGCGAAGCGGTCGGCAAGTACATGGCGCTCGGAGATGATCCATTGGATATCCAGATCGTCGGGTTGGTCCGGGACGCGAAGTACCACGAAGTCAAACAGGAGGTGCCGCCTCAGGTCTTCCTTCCGTACCGACAAGCGGACATTCTCGATGTCGGAGCGATCAGCTTCTACGTGGGGACGGCGGTCCCTCCGGAGGAGGTCCTCGGCGCCGTCCCTCGCGTGATCTCGAGGCTCGATCCGGCGCTCCCGGTCGAAGACCTCCAGACGATGCCAGAGCTCGTTCGAGAGCAGGTCTCGCAGGACCGGATGATCGGCTTCCTGTCCACCATATTCGCGGGTTTGGCGACGCTGCTCGCCGCTGTCGGTCTCTACGGCGTGATCGCGTACGCCGTCACCCAGCGAACACGGGAGATCGGTCTGCGGATCGCGCTCGGCGCGGAGAGCGGCGATGTCCGCCGAATGGTGCTCGGGCAAGTGGCGCGGCTGGTTCTGGCGGGAGGCGCGATCGGCATCGTCGCCGCGTTCGGCCTCGGCGCGGCCGCACGGTCCCTGCTGTTCCAGGTCGATGGGCGTGATCCCTTCGTCTTCGGAGCGGCTGCGGTGGTGCTGACCGCGGTGGCCCTGTGCGCCGGGTACCTCCCGGCCCGACGCGCGGCTCGCGTGGATCCGCTGACCGCGCTTCGCGCCGAATGAGTGCAGGGGTGATCACCGTGACGGACACCGCGCTGGGTGCGGACCGATGAGCAGGGACCGCGCTTTTGGCGAGCGACTCCTGCGAGCGGCGATGCGCTCTCATCCGCGTTCGTTTCGCCGTGAGTACGAGCAAGAAATGGTGGACTATTATCGCGCGGTGATGGGCGCCGAGGGGTCGCGGCACGGCCGTGCGTGGCGGCACTCGTTCCTATGGAAGTGCATCGCGTCGGCTGTGCGAATGGGGCTGGCGCAGCGAATCCGCAATCACGGACGAGCGCGCGACCACAGCGCCGTTGACGGCGTGGCTGCGCGCACCGACCGAAGCAGCGGTGTGCCGAGTTCGGCGCAGTGGCGGCGGAGCGGTGCAGCAGCGAAGCGCGGACTCATGGAGAGAGGGACGGAAGCGATGACGACGTGGGTTCAAGAAGTCCGGCACGCTGTGCGGGCGTTGCTGACGCGGCCCGGCTTCACGGCGATCGTGGTGCTCACGTTGGCGCTCGGCATCGGCGCGAATACGGCGGTGTTCAGCGTGCTGCACGCCGTGCTGTTGGCCCCTCTACCGTACAAGGACGCGGAGCAGCTCGTTCGTGTCTATGAGATCCGGAGGGACGCTCCTGCTTCGGCCACGAGCAACTACCTGACGGCGCCCGCCGTCAGGGACCTCCAGGCGACCCTGACGACGGCGAGCAGCTTCGCAGCGCTCTACAACTATCAGCGGAACGCCGCTGACCTGACCGACGGCGACCGACCGGAGCGAGTCACGGTCTTGCCGGTCAGCGAAGGTTACTTCG
This sequence comes from Longimicrobiales bacterium, assembly GCA_050732715.1. Lineage (GTDB taxonomy): Bacteria > Gemmatimonadota > Gemmatimonadetes > Longimicrobiales > RSA9 > JBOHRM01. Next base: position 1,124 of record JBOHRM010000739.1, on the reverse strand, counting down.
ACGTGGTCGGCCAAACGCCGGTGATCGGGCGGACTTTTCGAAGGGATGAGGTCGGCGTCGTCCCCGTCGCCGTCGTCAGCCATCGCGTCTTCACGAGCTATCTCAGCGGCACCGCGGACGGTCTTCCCGGCACGCTGACTATCGACGGGACCAGATTCACGGTGGTAGGCGTGATGCCGGAGTCGTACGAGGACCCGCTCGAGGGGAACATCGACATTTTCGTTCCTATCAGCGAATTGTACAGCAACGAATCGTGGGGCAACCACTATCTTACGGCGGTCGCCCGGTTACGCCGCGGCGCGACCGTGAGTCAGCTCAATGCTGAGCTGGCGGCGGAGGCGGCGCGGCATCGGGAGGCGAGCGGGGACGAAGGGCGAACCTACGTTGCGGTCCCTTTGCGCGATGACGTCGTCGGTTCAGCGGACACGACACTCTGGTTGATGATGGGCGCCGTGGCGCTCGTCTTCCTGATCGCGTGCGTCAATGGAACGAGCGTGACGCTCGCGCGCGGCGCGGCCCGCCAGAAGGAGCTGGCGATCCGCGTGGCGCTCGGCTCAGGTCGCGGTCGTCTGATTCGGCAATTGCTCACCGAGAGCGCGCTCCTGGGTATGCTTGGCGGATTGGTCGGGCTTGGCCTCGGCGCCGGCGTGGTTCGCGGACTCGTGCGCTTGGCCCCGGCCGGACTGCCCGGCATCGGCGAGGCGACGCTCGAGGGGCCGGTCTTCCTATTCGGGCTCGGCGCGAGCGTGGCGGCCGTTCTCGTTTTCGGGCTGCTGCCGGCGCTCCGCGCTTCGCGGACGAGCGTCGAAGCGGCGCTGCGGCAGGGCGGCCGCAGCGGCGGCGAGGGTGGGTCCGATCGGAGCCGGTTGCGGAGCGCGCTCGTGGTCGCGGAGGTCTCGTTGGCGCTGGTCCTCCTGGTGGGCGCCGGCATCCTCGTCCGCAGCTTCGAGCGTCTCGCCGCGGTGGATCTCGTCGTCGATCCGCGCAACGTCGCGGTGTTCCATGTCGGCACCCCGGGAGCGCGCTACGATGCCGGGGCCCGGGCTCGCTTTCACCAGGAGTACCTGGCGCGGCTGTCGACGCTCCCCGGAGTCGAGGCCGCCGGCGCCGTCTCGTGGCTCCCC
>JBOHRM010000738.1:0-2795 GCA_050732715.1 Longimicrobiales bacterium | reverse complement strand
GCCTGGAGGTAGCCGCCCGCGGTCGCCAGTAGGTTCAGGTTGGCGAGGCCGAGTTCCGCCGAGTAGGTGAAGATGCGGCGCGGCATGCCGAGCAACCCGATCCAGTGCATCGGCATGAACGTCAGGTTCCAGCCGATGAAGAACAGCCAGAAGAACCACTTCCCGAGCGTCTCGGACATCATCCGTCCCGTGACCTTCGGAAACCAGTAGAAGATGCCGGCGAAGATCGCCTGGATCAGCCCGCCGATCAGCACGTAATGGAAGTGGGCGACAACAAAATAAGTATCGGTCTGCTGCAGGTCGGCGGGCGAGGTCGCGTGCATCATGCCCGATACGCCGCCGATCGTGAACGTCACGACGAGCGCGATGCTGAACAGCATCGCCGTCGTGAACCGTATTGCGCCGCCCCACATCGTCGCGATCCAGTTGAAGATCTTCACGCCGGTCGGGATCGCGATGATCATCGTGCTGACCGTGAACACGGCGTCGACGATCGGACCGAGCCCGGTCGCGAACATGTGGTGCGCCCAGACGCCCCAGCCGATCAAGCCAATCAGGCCCGCCGAGAACACCATCACCGCGTAACCGAACAGCGGCTTGCGCGAGAACGTCGGGATCACCTCGGACACGATACCGAAGCCGGGCAGGATCAGGATGTAGACCTCGGGGTGGCCGAACAGCCAGAACAGGTGCTGCCACAGCACGGCGTTGCCGCCCGCGCTGGTCTCGAAGAACAGCGTGCCCCAGAAACGGTCGAAGGTGAGGAGGAACAGCGCGACCGCGAGGACCGGCAGCGCGGTGATGATGAGGAAGCTCGTGATGAACGCCATCCACGTGAACAGCGGCATGCGCATGAGCCGCATGCCCGGCGCGCGCATGTTGAGAATGGTCGTGATGAAGTTGACGCCGCCCATGATCGAAGCGACGCCGAGGATCTGGAGCCCGAGCACCCAGAAGTCGATGTTGAGGCCGGGCGAGTACTCGGTGCTCGTCAGGTTCGCGTAGCCGAACCAGCCGCCGTTCGGCGCGGTGCCGAGGAAGAAGCTCGAATTCATGAACAGCGCGCCGAACAGAAAGATCCAGTACGAGAGCGCGTTGAGCCGCGGGAACGCCACGTCTCGCGCGCCGATCTGGAGCGGCACGATGTAGTTGAACAGCGCGACGGCGATCGGCATGCCGAGCAAGAACACCATCGTCGTGCCGTGCATCGTGAAGATCTGGTTGTACGTCTCGGCGCTGATGAAGTCGTTCTCGGGGCGAGCGAGCTGCGTGCGGATGAGCATCGCCTCGATGCCGCCGACCAGGAAGAAGAACAGCGCCGTCACGCCGTACATGACGCCGATCTTCTTGTGGTCGACGGTGGTCAGCAGGTCACGCAGGACCGATCGCCCGCGTACCCCTTCCGGCGCGACGGCCGTCTCTACAGTCGCCATCACGTTCTATCCTTCAGCCGCAGCAGTCGCGCCGCTCACTTCAAGCTCAACAGGTAAGCCGCGACGGCGCGCACCTCATCGGGCGTGAGGCCGGTCGCGGGGAACGGCGGCCCGGCAGGGTTGCCGGGCGCGGGCGCAGGCGTCTCCGTTCCGGGCATCAGCGCGCCCGGCTTCACCGCGCGCGGATTCGTGATCCAGCGCTCGAGGTTCTCCTGGTTGCTCGGCAGCGCACCCGCGCCGATCGTCGGCCGGGTGCCGAAGAGCGTCAGGTTCGGCCCCAGCGCGCCCTGCGCCGCGGTGTTCGCAATCGCGTGGCAGGCGATGCAAGTCCGGCTCGTGAAGATTCGTTCGCCTTCCGCCACCAGTGCCGCCTGCGCCGCGTCGGCGGCTTGTCCGGCAACGCCGACGCCTGCGCCATTCGCCGCCGCACCCGTGGCCGTATCGGGCGACGGCGGCGACGGCGCAGCCGCCGGCTCACCGAGCATCGATTCGACCCATGGCTCGAACTCGGCCTCCGGCACCGCGACAGCGGTCATCTTCATGATCGCGTGAGACGCGCCGCAGTACTCGGCGCACTGGCCGCTGTACGTGCCCGGCTCGCGCACGGTGAACACCAGGTGGTTCGGCCGCGGCTGCTGGCCTTCGGGCAGCGCCGGCTGCGGATTGACATCCCGTTTCCCGCCCAGCCGCGGGATCCAGAAGCTGTGCACCACGTCCGCCGAATGCATGCGCAGATGGATCTCGCGGCCGACCGGGAGCACCAGCTGGTTCGCCGTGACCACACCTTGCTCGGGGTAGCGGAACTCCCACCACCACTGGTGGCCGATGACCTCGACCTCGAGCGCACCCTGCTCGGGTGGCTCCTGCATCGTGAAGAGGGTCCGGACCGTCGGGATCGCGATGAACAGAACAATGATCGCCGGGATCGTAGTCCACAACAGCTCGAGCTTGGTGCTGCCGTGGATCTGCGCGGGCGGCGGCTGCCCCGGCCGCTCCCGGAAACGGATCACGACGTAAACGACGAGTGCGACGACGAGCGCCAGAATACCCATCGTCCAGGCGAACGTGTTGGCGAAGACGCGGTTCAGCGCTTCGCCGAACTCCGTCACCGGCCTGAACGTGGTCTGCGTGTACTGCTCGCCCTCACACGCGGTGAGCAACGGCACAACTATGATCTGAAGAAGGCGGGCCCCAGCGCCCCTCCGGTATGTCCAACTCGAGTCCATACGGTTCCCTGATCGGCCGCCGCACCGGCCGAATCACTGCGGGCCGACGGCGCCTGTCACGTGCTCCGCGCGGACCGGCTCAACGAGCGCCGGGCCGACGAAGCACGGGAGATTAAGCTGGGTCCCGCCGCGGGTC
>JBOHRM010000737.1:0-3975 GCA_050732715.1 Longimicrobiales bacterium | reverse complement strand
GTTTGGGGGCACCCCAAGGCAGAGGAGCGCCCCATGGGCAAAGTGGTCATGTACGCCTCGGTGTCCGTAGACGGCTTTATAGCCGACGAGAACGACCAGCCCGGACCGCTGTTCGACTGGTTGCTCAGCGGTGACGTGCCGGTGGACGAGAGCGGCGTCTTGAAGGTGTCGCAGACGTCCTACGACTACATCCGGCCGTACTGGGACCAGATCGGGGCGACCGTCGTCGGCCGCCACGTCTTCGACATGACGGACGGCTGGGACGGGAAGCCTCCAAGCGGGGTCGACCACGTCGTCGTCGTGAGCCACCGGGGCAGGCCCGAGGGCTGGTATCCCGGGGCGCCGTTCTACTTCGTCGACGGAATTGAGGCTGCCATGGCCAAGGCGCAGGAGCTCGCGGGTGACCGCGTGGTCGAGGTCGCCGCTGGCGACGTCGGTGGCCAGGTGCTTGCCGCGGGTCTGATCGACAAGGTGCGCATGGACGTCGCGCCCGTCGTGTTCGGGTCCGGCAAACGCTACTTCGGGTCGGTCCACGCGCAACACCTGTTGGAGGATCCTGACGAGGCGATTCAGGGCAACCGGGTGCTCCACCTACGCTATCGAGTGCGCCGTTGACCGATCTGAGCGGGTACGCGAAGAAGTCCACTGCGAACGGTGACACAAGATCGGGCCTCCGGCTGCGTTTGCGCAGGCCGGAGCCGCGATCGACGTGTGGGCATCACACTGGAACGACGACCCGAAACCCTTCGTGTGGACCAAGACCGTCGACGACATCATCGCCAAGGTCAAGCGAGGACGGGCCGCCCTCGATCGCGTCACTGAATCCGCGACACACCACTACCTACATCACTGGACGATACGATGCTGCAGGATGATGTCATCGAGCTTCGACTCATCCGGTTCATGGATGTCGGTGACCTCTCCCGTCGAGGACCAGGAACAGAGTTCCTCGCGGCTGCTCCGGAGTATCGCTTTGCGATTCATCGGCGGAGAGACGGACTGCGAGTCGGCCGCATCCATTTTCGGATCACCAACGAGCCCGAGATCGTCGAGGTATTGGGGCACATGGGCTATGCCGTGGACGAAGCGCATCGTGGACAGAGGTACGCGGTACGGGCGATCGGGCTTGCCGCCGCTGCCGCAGGTCGTTTGGGGCAAGCTGAGATCTGGGTCCATATCGAACCAGACAACGTCGCCTCACGCCGCGCGATCGAGCGGTCCGGCTTCGAGCTTGTCGAGGAGGTCGACTCAAGGGCGCCGGCTCTAGCCCTGGGCCTCGGCCCAAGGCTCTGCCGTTACCGGAGCGACTGAGACCTGATCGGGAAGAGGAGCGGGATAACGGGCGCGCGAAGCCGTCAATCGGTTTACTCCGCCAAGAGCGCTGATTCCGGCACAATTAGGTGGCTGGAACCATTCGCGATATGCTGCTTCAGTCTCATCATTCCAACCCGCAATCTGTCGCATAAAGTCGTGGATTGCTCGCCGCAGGACGACATCGTCAGTGAGCAATGCATCCCGCATGCGCCTCACGATGTCCCTGTACTTCGGAGAGCGCTGGAGGGCTGCCGCCACCTCGTGCCAACCGTGGTACGGGATCGCGTCATATTCAATGTATTCTTGACCCCCGCGCGCAAACGAGTGATGCTCCCTTGTCATTCGTTCCACCAGGAAATCGACGACCTCCATTGGCCAGACGGCAATGATTGCTGCGAGCATCTCACCATACCCTTGGTTTCGCCCGAGATCGTCAATTTCCAACACCTCAGCGAGCACGCGTTTCACCGTGGTCCGCTCTACTTCAACCGGACCGTTCCGGCTTTGGAGCCACCACACCTCCGCGAGGGCGTCCGGGATGTCTTGGCCGACTTCATGCTGAAGGAGCAGGTAGTTGGAGCCACGATCGAAAAGACTCTGCCGCCGCAACTGCGCCGAGGGGTGTTCCAGGTCGAAGACAAGCTCATCGCGTGGCTCGCCGGCCAGAAACTATCCGCAGTCCATTCGTGGGAGGATGGCGCCAATAGCCGACCCGCGGCGACGAACTCTTCATAATGTCTCGCTGCAGACAACAGGAGAAGGCGACCAGACGCTCGGCGCCGCAGTCTCCGCAGCGGGCGCGGGCGAAGCCGTAGGCCAAGATGCCGCAGCGCAGGTAGGAGCGGAAGTCGTCCTCGGCCCAGCGGGGGACCGGGTCGTCGCTGGAATCGGCGCCGGTAGCCAGGGTGAGGAAGCTCTCGAGATGATGCTGGACGATCGGGTACAGCGCGGTGGTGGTGGGGTCGCGGCGACGGTAGACGGCGGCGGCGCCGGTGGAGAGGAGCACGGCCATCAGATCGGCGGCCGATAGCGAAGACGTTGGATGCCCGGACCCGGCCGCCGTCGAGCAGCGAATGGAGTCGGCGCGTAGTTGCCGCGCGAGAGCCTGGCACAGATCGAGGTTCATGCGCTGTCCCCCGTCCTCGATCACGAAGTGGTGTCCCTTCCAACCCCCGATCTGGGGCCGGAGGGCGTGAAACAAAGCGCCGTCCTTGGGGCGCTCACTATCGGAATGCCCACAAATTCCCCATCGACTCCGCGAAGAGTCATGCCGCCATGTTCCGCGGCGTCGAACTCAGCCTATGCAAAAAAACTGCTGTTCGCTACTTCTTGTGGGTGGTTGGAGCGCAAGCTTTGCGGCGATGAGATAGACGTGGTGCCGGAGTTGCGGCCGGGTGCGGTAGCCGCGCCCGCGGAAATCTGCAGGTCGAAACGTGAGAGGCATATTGTCTTCGAACGAGCGCCGTTCGCACCACGAATTGTCGATCGCGCCTCCGTATCGGCTGGATCTCACGGTGAGCGTACTCCGGCGCCTGCCGACGAACCTGATCGACGTGCTGACTGCGGATGGGGAATACCTGCGCGTCCTTCATGGGTCGCACGCTCCGGTATTCGTTCGCGTAGCGCAGCTGCGTCCGGATATTCTCGCGGTCACGATCGAGGGTGACGAGCGCGAACATGAACGGGCGTTCGAGCTGGTGCGCCGGGTGCTCGGAGTTGAGCGAGACCTGACGCATTTCGACCTTGCGGCCGCGCGCATACCCTGGCTGAAACCGCTGGCGAAAAGGATGCGTGGTGTCAAACCGCCTCGTTATCCCACGCTGTGGGAGGCCTGCGTCAACGCAATCGTTTTCCAGCAGATCAGTCTGCCCGCGGCGAGTGCCATCGTGCGCCGCCTGATCGTAGCTCAGCCTCCTGCGCTCGAGACCGATGGCGTTCGTCTCTACCCGTTCCCGACGGTTGGCCGCATTCAGGAGACCGAAGACCAGATGTTGCGCGCGGCCGGCCTCAGCCTGAGCAAGCTCACGACTCTGCGGCGCGTCGCCGATGCGCTCGCAACGGGCGCGCTCGACGAAGCGATGTTGGAGGAGCGCTCGAGTTCCGATGCGATTGAGCGGCTGCGTGGCATCAAGGGGATCGGTCCCTGGACTGCCGCCGTGATTCTGCTGCGCGGACTCGGACGTCTCGACGTGTTCCCGGGCAACGATACGAGCGTGGCGCGCAATCTCGCCCTGGTCGCCGGATCGGCAACCATCGACATGGACGAAGTTCTGGAGGCATTGAGCCCGCAACAAGGGATGCTGTACTATCATCTGTTGCTGGCACGCCTGGAGACCAGGGATGATCTGGGTCGCGCGTCCGTATCAAACGAGTCTGGCTCGCGAAAGGAGACGGCATGAACGAAACAGCAAGCACACCGGAAGGACCCGACCTGACCAGGGGAGTGCCGATCGAGAGCGTCCCGGAAGGTATCGGCTTGCTCGGACACGCGGACGGCGAACCGGTGTTGCTCATGCGCCGCGCTGATGAACTCTTTGCGATCGGTGCCACCTGCACACATTACGGCGCGCCCCTCTCCGACGGGCTGGCGGTGGACGATACGGTTCGATGTCCATGGCATCACGCGTGTTTCAGTCTGCGGACGGGCGAAGCGCTGCGCGC
>JBOHRM010000736.1:0-1951 GCA_050732715.1 Longimicrobiales bacterium | reverse complement strand
GTTTCATCGGGCCGGTCCGCCGGCCCGGCGGCGGCGGCGCAAGCGGTGCCGGTGGCGGGCGGTCCCTCGTCGAGTCGTTCGGTCAGTGCTCCGCTGAACGAGCGGTATTCGTTCGACCGGTTCGTGGTCGGACCGAACAACCAGCTCTCGGCGGCGGCGTGCCGGGCGGTGGCGGAGGCGCCGGGCCGGATCTACAACCCGCTCTTCATCTATGGCGGCGTCGGGCTGGGCAAGACGCATCTGATGCACGCGATCGGCAATACGATCGTGCTGCGCGACGTCTCGCGGCGCGTGGCGTACGTCACGAGCGAGCGGTTCACGAACGAGCTGATCTCCTCGATCCAGGAGGGCCGCACCGCGGATTTCCGGCGGCGCTACCGAGACGTCGACCTGCTGCTCATCGACGACGTGCATTTCCTGGGCGAGAAGGAGCGCACGCAGGAGGAGTTCTTTCACACGTTCAACGCGCTGCACGATGCGCAGCGCCAGATTGTGCTGACCAGCGATCGTCCACCGAAGGAGATCCCCGGCCTCGAGGAGCGGCTCGTCTCGCGCTTCGAGTGGGGCCTGGTCACGGACATCGAGCCGCCGGATCTCGAGACGCGCGTCGCGATCGTGCGGAAGAAGGCGGACGATGACCAGATCGTGCTCGCCGACGAGGTGCTCGAGTTCATCGCGCGGAACTGCCGGTCGAACGTGCGCGAGCTCGAGGGCGCGATCATCAAGCTGCTCGCGTACTCGTCGCTGACGCGGCGCGAGATCAGCATCGAGCTCGCACGCGAGGCGCTCGGCGCGGTGCTCTCCGGCGCGAACGCGCTCGCCGAGCTGACGCCCACATCGATCCGGGAACGCGTCGCCCGCGAATGGGGCGTCTCGGTCGATGCGCTGACGTCGAGCCGGCGAACCAAGGAGCTGACGGTGCCGCGTCAGGTCGCGATGCACATGATCCGCGAATTGCTCGACCTGCCGCTCACCGAGATCGGCCGGTTCTTCGGCGGCCGCGACCACTCGACCGTGATCCACGCGATCAACAAGGTCGACGAAGTGCTCGCCTCCGATGATGCGTTCCGAGCGCGCGTCGACGCCCTCCGCGCGGAGTTCACCGGTTGAACCCGCCGAGTCCCTCCCCACTTGGCGCCGCCGCGGCCCACGGCAGCAGAAGCCCGGACCGCTGGTCGACCGGGTGTTGCGGGCGCGACCGAACGGGGGCCGATCGCGCTGTGGAAATCGTGTGGATCACTGCGCGCCTATCCACAGAATCATGTCTAATGCGGACAACTCGTGAAACGGCCGCGGTCATGCACGCAGCTTCCCACATGGCGTCGGGCGCGATGCACGGTGCGCCACACGGGGATCGGTCGTGGCCGATATGGTTATCCACGATTCCACAACACCTATTACGACTACGAAAGAGATCTCTTATTCGTTGGAGTTGTCGTTCCAACGTTCATATGTTGAAACGCACGATCCATCGGAGTGGACTTCGTTCATCGCGAGGGGTTCCATGAAGCTGAAGATGACGCGGGACAGCCTCCAGCGCGGGCTGGCCGCCGTGGGTGCGAGCATTCCAACGCGGACAACGTTGCCGGTGCTGTCGAACATCCTGATCGAAGTCGGTGCCAATCAGGTTGCGATGAGTGGAACGGACCTCGACATCGCGGTGAGCATCTGTGTGCCCGCGGAGGTCGAGGAGGGCGGAGCGCTCACGGTTCCGGCGAAGAAATTTCAGGAGCTGACCCGGGAGCTGCCCGAGCACCCCGTGCGGTTGGCGGCGAAGGGTGACCGTCTCGAGATCTCGTGTGGCCGTGCCACGTTCAGGCTGAACGGGATGCCGCGCGACGAGTTCCCGACGTTCCCGGCCGTCGACTTTACGCAGAGCTGGAAGGTGCCGGGTCGTGTACTCCAGGAGCTGATCCGGCAAACGAGCTTTGCGGTGTCCACGGAGGAGAGC
>JBOHRM010000735.1:0-2691 GCA_050732715.1 Longimicrobiales bacterium | reverse complement strand
GCGTTGCAGCGGGCGTCCCTGGCTGTCCTCCGACGCAGCGGCGCTGTTCGGCACAACGGTTCCGTTCACGCGGATGTCGTCGCGACTCAGCGATATGACGTCGCCGGCGACGGCAAGTACGACCTTCCCGAGCGGACGCACATCGCCGGGGGCACGACCCTGGACCGAGATAGCCACGGGCCCATGCGAGCCTGGCTTCACCATGCGCGAGACAGACATGCACGATCGATCCGCGCGAAGGTGGATCGGAGGTCACGAGATACACGCCGCGCGGGAGACTCGTGGAAACGTTGAATCGGAATCCGAGCATTCCGAGGATCACGATGAATGACCCCAGAACGGCAAGCCCGAGAACGACGTGTTGCGCCTTCATGTCGCCACCCGCTCGTACTGCGGGTTGGCGTCGAACTGACCGCGGAAGGCGGGATCGTCGAGGTAGTTGACGCGCCGCGCGAGAAGCGGATCACAGCCTCTCACGAACACGAGCTGGAGATCGCGATCCAGCCGCCGGACCTCGTCCGGCGTGAGCAGGCGACGCCCTTTTTCGGAAACCGCCTGCCCGCTGCCACGCTGCCGGCTGTACATCTTGCCGCGGCTCACGCCTCGCGACTCGTTCTCGCTCTCGACGAAGATGGTGGCCGCCCCCGTCAGCCACGAGAGATACTCGGACGTGGTGCGGTCGTTCGACGCGCCGAACGCTTGCAGCACGTCGCTGTTCGTGAAGAACGTCTCCCACGTGTGGGGGATATGCGGCGCGCAGCCGGGAGATGTCCTGGGCGAAAAGCCAGAACTGCACGCCGAATCCGGCGGCCAGGCTGAAGTCTCGTTCGACGGGACCAAGCCAGGTTTTGGAACTCATCGAGCATGAGGAGAACGCGGTGCGGCGGGCGGCCGCGGGTGCGCATCAGCACGCGCAGGGTGCAGCCGACCATGAGCCGTATCCACCGGTGATACTGGGGAGCCGGTCGGAGGGCAGGCACAGGAAAACGCTCGTGCGGCGACGCTTGAGATCCGCCAGGTCGAACGTCGAACGGCAGAGCGTCCGTCCCAGATGGGGGCTGTCGAGGAATTCGGTGTGGCGATGGAGCGCGGAGATCACCGAGCCGCGCTCCTTGAAGGGCTGCTGGAGCAGGACTGCGGCGGACCGGGCGATCAGCCCGCCGACCGCACGGCTGTCGAGCATCTGATCGAGCAACTGCTCGAATGCACCCGGTGCCCTCGGTGTGCCGCGTCGGAGCGTAGCCAGCCTCCGGAGGTGAAGCAGATGCCGATCTTCGGGGGCTACGTTGACCTTCACGTGAAGCGCTAGCCCGGCCAGGAACGCGCGCGCGGTTTCATTCCAGTGCACGTTCTCCGCGCCTTCGTCGACGGCGACCATCATGTCGGCGATCATGCGCGCGTCATCGATCGCATCGGGGCTCGAGGCGTCGATCAAATCGAGTGGATTGAATCCGTCCCCGCCACCCGCGGCCTCGAACGGATCGAGGATGCGAACGTCCTGGCCGAGCTCGCGTCGCCGGCGCGCGGTGACGGCGGCGTTCTCCGGCTTGACATAGACGACGAGGACGGAGCCCGAGTAGTCCAGTAGGTCCGGCGTCGCGCTCTCCGTCGTCGGCGCCATCTTCGGCCTCGCGCTCGGACTCGCCGGTTCCTGCTGTTCAAGGTCGCGCCGATCGTGCTCATCGGCTACGTGGTCGTCCGCCTGCTCAGCCCTCGGCGCAAGCGGCTCTCCGCCGAGGACCAGCGCTGGCTCGAGAGCTGAGCCGGGCCGCTCAGGCAAAAGCCCTCTTCCGGCCTCCCCCCACTCGGGGGGAGGAGCGATTCGGCCGAGCGAACGCGGACTGACGGAAGCCCTGCCCCGTATTATTGTTCCGTGGCCCCATGCCTGCGTGATGAACACGGCCACGCGAACATGACGAACCCCGACGCGACGCAGATCACGCTCCTGCTCCAGCGGTGGCGCGAGGGAGATCTCGCTGCCGAGCGGCAGCTGTTCGACGTGTTGCACGCGGAGCTCCGGCGCATCGCGAGTCGCCTGCTGCGCCCGGAACGCCTCGATCACACACTCCAGCCCACGGAGCTGGTCCACGAAGCCTACGTGCGGCTCGCCCCGCCCGCTGGCGACTGGCGAGATCGCACGCATTTCCTCGCCGTCGCCGCGCGCGTGATGCGTCACGTCCTCATCGACCACGCCCGCGCGCACAGGCGCCAGAAGCGGTCCGGCGCCATCCAACGGATCACGCTGAGCGATGACGTCGTGAAGGGCGCGCCGCCTGACGTCGATCTCCAGGTTTTCGACCAAGCGCTCGGCAAGCTCGAGACGCTCGACGCGCGCAAGGCCCGCTTCATCGAGATGCGGTACTTCGCCGGCCTCAGCAACATCGAGATCGCCGAGGCGACGGGCGTCTCCGAGCGGACCGTCAAGCGGGAGCTGCAATTCAGCCGCGCCTGGCTACGCCGCGAGATCGAAGAGCACGCCGTGTGACGCGCCACGGTGGCCGGCGGCCCGCGCTGACTCAGCTCGCGACCGGATGTCGAACCCCGCGGCGGACCCGGTAGACCGCGCTCGCCGTCCGTGACTTGACGCCTTCATGCCGAGAAGACCACGTTGTCGATTGAACGCAGAGGTGTTCACCGCCCGTTCGATCCCATGGACGACAATACCTGGAAGCGCATCGAGCGCCTCTTCTA
>JBOHRM010000734.1:0-3128 GCA_050732715.1 Longimicrobiales bacterium | reverse complement strand
GTTCTCTACAAGGAAGCGCTGCATCATCGCCGCGCCGACCGCGTCGATGCCGCTCACCACGAGTGGATCGACGTTGTAGTTGAATGGGTCGCGGAACGGCGGGCAGAACAGGACGGTGCCGGGCGGTCCGGACTGGTGGTGGTTGTAGACGATCTGGGGGAACCACTCGCGGTACATCACGCGGTTCATGTTCCGCGTCTCCGACTGCGTCGAGGCGTAGAAGTCGCGGTTGTTGTCGTGGCCGATGTACTTTTGATAGAGGCGTGGCACGCGCGATGTGCTCCGCTGCTCCGCGACGGGGTTGCGCATGTACCAGTCCGAAACGAGCTCCATGCCGTCGGGGTTCGCGTGCACGGCGAGCACGATCACGTCATCCAGCACGCGCATCGTCTCGGCATCCGTTCCGCTCACCAGCTGGTAGACCGTCTCGATCAGTTGCTGCGCGCCGAGCACCTCCGTGGCGTGCAGCCCGCCGTCGATCCAGACCACGGCCTTGCCTTCCGCCGCGAGCGATTCGGCCTGCGCGTCGGTCACGTCCTTCGCGAGTGCGAGCGTTCGCGCGATCTCCTGGTAGCGATCGAGACCGGCGTGATTCTCGGGCGCGGTGATGATCGCCATGAGCTGCGGCCGGCCTTCCGCCGTCGTCCCAATCGTATCGAGCACCATCCGGTCCGACTCGCGCGCGAGCGTCTCCCAGTAGTCCATGAACTGGGTGTAGTTCGGCAGCACGTAGTCCGCGCCGATCGGATGGCCAAACTGCTGCTCGGGCGTCGTGACCGCGGTCTGCGCGCTCGCGGGCGCCGTGAGAAGCACCGCGAGCAGCAGCGAATACGGTCGAGGCCGTGTCCTCAGCATCTGTATCCTCCCCTGAATTGCGTCGATCCCCGCCACGAGGATACCTTGCCGGCCGGCCAATTTCAATTCAAATGCATTTCGAACGCGGGCGGACGCCTTGGCGGAGTTCCTTCTTTCACTGCATAGCGGCGTGCGCTATCTCGTGTTGGTCGCCGCCGTCATCGCCATCCTCGTCGCACTGGTTCGGTTGAAGGCGGGGACGATCGGCCGTCCGGGCGAGATCGCCGGCGCGGCGTTCACGGGCGTCCTGGATCTCCAGGTACTGCTCGGGATCGGCGTGATGCTCACGCGGCCATTCTACCCCGCGCTCATCGGCCACGTCACGATGATGGTCCTCGCCGCCGTCGTGGCCCACGTGACGGGGGTGATCTTGCGCCGGCGGCCGCCGGAGCAGCGCCGCGCGGTCATTCAACTCGTTGGCTTCCTGATCGCGCTGGCCTTCGTGATCGGCGGGATCCGCGCCATCGGCCGCAGCGTCCTCTAGGCCGAACGTACGGGTTCGGGCCCGACGTTGACGACGTCATCGACTACGTCCTCGCGGGTTTCGCGCACGAGCTGGTCCACCACGTCGCGCAGCTCGCCGCGCACGTGGAACGCGCGGAGCTGCCGGTCCGCGCTCGAGCCTTCCTCGAGGATGCGGTAGGCGTACTCGATCTCGGCACGACTGCCCAGCTCGTCGACCACGTCGGCGATGAACCAATCGACCAGCTCGCGGATCAGCACCGGCGCCGGCAGCTCCGCTTCCTTGCCGAGATCGATCAGCATGCCGTCGAGCCCGTAGCGAACCGCGCGCCACTTGTTCTCGTCGATCAACTCGGACGAGTACACGCGAAACGTCATGTTGTCGAGCCGCATCTTCCACAGCTTGAGCACGATCGCCTGGAGCAGTGCGGCCAGGCAGATCGCCTCCCGGATGCGTGTGCAAACATCGAGGAACCGGAACTCGAGCGTCGGGACCGTGTGGTGCGGACGCACGTCCCAGTAGATCTTCGACCCGTCCGTGATGCTGCGCGTGCGGACCATCGTGTTCTGCAACGACTCGAACTCCGCCCATGACTTCAGCGGCCGGGGGATACCCGTACGCGGTAAGTTGCTGAACAACACGCTGCGGTATGACTTGAGCCCCGTGTTGCGGCCCATCCAGAACGGTGAGCTCGACCCGAGGCAAAGGAGGTGCGGCAGGAAATAGCGCGCGACGTTCATCGCGTCGATCATGAACTCGCGGTCGTCCACGCCGATGTGGATATGCGTGCCGAAGATGAGCAGCTGTTGCGCCAGCTCCTGCATGTCCTGCTTCACGCCGAGGTAGCGCTCGAGCGGCGTGATCTCCTGCGTGATCCAGGAAGAGAACGGGTGTGTCCCCGCCGCGGCGATGACGAGGCCCTCTCGGGCTGCGACGTCCATGACGATGCCGCGCAGACGCGCCAGCTCGGCGCCAGCCTCGGAGGGCGTGCGGCACACGGTCGTCCCGACCTCGACGATCGACTGGTGCAGCTCCGGCTTGACCTCGCGCAGCACCAGATTCTCCGCCTTCAGCATCTCCGTGATGTACGAGCGCAGCTCACGCGTGACCGGATCGATGATTTGGTACTCCTCCTCGATGCCGATCGTCAGCGAAGGCGGCTCCAACATCGACGGTCAGCGGCGGGCGGTGAGCGTGTACTGTTTCGTCACAACGCGGCCGGGCCGAATGACCACGGTGTCGGCGATCGGCACGAACCCTTCGCGTGTCACCGCGATCGTGTGTGTGCCGACCTCGAGGTCATCGATGCGGGCGGGCGTCTCCTGCGGCGGCCCGCCGTCCACGCTGACCCAGGCCCAGGTCGGCGAGGCCTGGGCGACGAGTGAGCCCTGCGTGACGTAGTCGAGCTTCTCGACGCGATAGCTCTGCCCGGCGCGGATAAGGTGTTCTTCCGTCGCATATTCGGGCTGGCCGGCCGCGACGAACACGATCCGGTGCGTGCCTGTCGGCAGCCTTCTCGCGAATTCGGTCGTGCCGATGCGGCTGCGCGCGCCGTCCGCGTGCTCGAGGTACACGTCCGCCGGCAGGTTGGCCGAGAACTGGACCACCACGGAGTCCGGCCTCAATGCGACTGCAAGCCGGTTGCCCTTGAAGACGCGCGCCTCGGGGACGTATCCCTGGCGCTCGAACCGGATGATCAGCGAATCGCCGTCGGCGACGGCGAGCTCGATCGCGTCGTGCCACATTCCCGGCCGGCCGTCGACGCGGATCGCCGTGCCTGGCGGGCTCGTCGCGCGCACGATCGCGGAGC
>JBOHRM010000733.1:0-2592 GCA_050732715.1 Longimicrobiales bacterium | reverse complement strand
CGCGCAGCTCGAGCGAACGGCGCGCGGCGGCGAACAGCTCGGGCGTTTCCCACCGCGTGATCTCCGAGCCCGGATGGAGGCCCCAGAGGTGGGAGACGTGCCGGTGCTCGTTCTCCGGGTCGTCGACGTCGTCCATCCATTCCTGGAGCTGGCCGAGCCGCCCGATCCGGTTCGGCGCGATCCGAGCGCGCATGGCGACGAGCGTGTCGTGCAACGCCGGGTCCACCCCGAGGATCTCGCTCGCGCGGATCGTATTGGCGAATAGCTCCCGGATGATCTGGTGATCCATGGTCGGCCCCATCACGACGCCGCCAATCTCCGGCGAGACGGAGGGGCCGGAGACCAGATAACCCGTACGCGCGTCCTCGACCAGGTAGTGCGTGAAGAACCTCGCCGCCGTTTTCAGCAGAGGATACGCCGTTTCGCGCAGAAAACGCTCGTCACCACCGTACTCGTAGCGCCACCAGAGGTGCTGCGTGAGCCAGGCGCCTCCCGTGGGCCAGAGTCCGAAGTACGGGGCGTCGACGGGAGCAGTGCCTCGCCAGATGTCGGTGTTGTGGTGCAGCACCCAGCCGGCGGCGCCGTAGTGCTCCCTCGCCGTGACGGCGCCGGTCTCCGCAACGTCCTCGATCAGGGAGAACAGCGGCCAGCTCAGCTCGGCCAGGTTCGCCGGCTCGGCCAGCCAGTAGTTCATCTCCGTGTTGATGTTGACCGTCCACTTGCTGTTCCAGGGCGGATCGTTGCTGTCGTTCCAGATCCCCTGAAGGTTGGCCGGCTGCGTGCCGGGCCGGCTGGACGCGATTAGCAGGTACCGGCCGTACTGGAAAAAGAGGGCGGCCAGCGCCGGATCGTTCCCGTCCCCGAAGCGAGTCACCCGCTCATCCGTCGGCATCTCCGGCCGACCGGGACCGAGCTCCAGCGCGACTCGATGGAAGAGCGCCTGGTGGTCGACGACGTGGTCACGAAGGAGCTGCTCGTGCGACCTCTCCCGGACGGCCAGGATCGTCCGGTCGTTGCGGGCAACCGGGTCGCCGCCGAGATCCTCGTAGCTCACGAAGTTGGTGGCGCCGGCCAGGATGAGCGTGACGGCGTCCGCGCCGGTCACCGTCGCCATGGAATCGCCCACCTCGATCCGCCCTCCGTCCGGCCGCACCAGCAGGCGAGCCTCGAACGTGACCGCACCTCGCTCCACCGTTCCCAGCATTGCGAGCTGATCCGCGCCCACGCGCCTGAGCAACGGCTCGTTGAAGAGCGACCGGTGCGGCGTGCTCAGCTGGACCGAGACGTGGACCTGCCCTGGCCGGTCCGCCGCGATTCGCATCACGATCACCTGATCCGGATGGCTCGCGAAGACCTCCCGCGTATGCGTGACGGTTCCGGCGCGGAAGCGGGTTCGGGCCACCGCGCGGTCCAGGTCCAGCTCGCGGCGGTAGTCCGTGACGGCCGCCGTGTCGATCTCGGGAAACGTCAGGCGGAGATCGCCGAATGCCTGGTAGGACCTCTGCTGCTTGGGCGCACCCATGAGGTGCACCGCGGCCATCCGGTCGGCCTTGTGCTGGTCGCCAGCAAAGATCAGCGAACGGACCTCGTCAAGGTGGCGATGGGCACCCGGGCGGTGGTATGCGTGCGGCTCGCCGCTCCAGAGAGTCTCCTCGTTGAACTGGATGCGCTCGCTCGCGGCACCGCCGAAGACCATGGCGCCCAGCCGCCCGTTCCCCAGAGGCAGCGCCTCCACCCACAGTTCTGCGGGGGTGGGATACCAGAGAGTGAGTCGACCGTCCTCCTCCTGGGCGGCGCCCTGCCGGCTCCCCGATACCAGCAGCAGCGCAGCGAACAGGATGAGCGCCCCGCCGCGGACGGGCCACCGACATCGCCCCGCGCGGGGCCGCTTCCTCCACCACGCGATCGATCGATTCATCCGACCCACTCCGGCCGCTCCATTCCCGCACACGAATCGTTCGTGTTACCGGTATCAAACGAGCGTACGATACCACGCCACGCGTGTCAAGGACGCGGTGCGGGCGCTCGGCGCGTCGATCGGCGCGGGATCAGCTGAACGGGCAGAACGTGACGGCGCGGCGGGTCGTCGGCGCCATTGATCCTGTCGTAGAGGATCTGCATGGCGATGCGTCCGATTTCGTAGGCCGGTTGTGTTATGACGGTGAGGAACGGATCGAGGAGAGACGCGAGCTCGATGTCGCCGAAGCAGGCGAGGCCGACGTCATCGGGCACGCTCAGATGTTGGCGTCGCATTTCGGCCATTGCGCCCACGGCGACGAGGTTGTTGGCGGCGACGATCGCCTCGGGCACGCGTTCTTCGGCGCGGACCGATGCAATGATCTCCTCGCCGCAGGCCTGGTCGAGGCGGCCGAGCCGGACCGAAAGCGACAGGCCGGCTTCGCGCATGGCGTCGCGGCAGCCGTCGAGCCGCGCCTCGATGGTCGAGTTCCGCGGCAGCCCGCCGATGAACATGATGTCGCGATAGCCCTGCACGAGCAGATGCTGCACGACCTGCCTGCCGCCGTCGTAAGCGTCGTGGATCACGGTATCGGCGTCGATGCCGGAGATGACGCGGTCGACGAGGACCAGGGG
>JBOHRM010000732.1:0-3566 GCA_050732715.1 Longimicrobiales bacterium | reverse complement strand
TGTGCGTGCTGCCCTCGAAGAAGTAGTCGCCTTCGATGACGAGGTCGCTCGCCGCGAGCTCCGCGTCGACGTCGCCGAACTCGAGCTGCACGTGTTTCGTGACGTTGCCGTTGCGGCCGGGCTTCTTCGGCTCGTGGATGCGCGGCGCGTCGGGCGCGAGCGCGGCCTCCGGCTCGAGGATCGGCGGCAGCACCTCGTATTCGACACGGATCAGACGCAACGCGCGGTTCGCCGTGTCCTCGTCGACCGCCGCGACCGCCGCGACGACGTCGCCGATGAAACGAACCTTGTCCACGCAGAGCGGATACTCGTCACGCGTCCACGGGATGATGCAGTACTTGACCGGCATGTCCTCGCCCGTGACGACGGCGTGCACGCCGGGCAGCGACTCCGCTTCCGACCCGTCGATTGACAGGATGCGTGCGTGCGGGTGAGGCGATCGCAGAATCTTGCCGTGCAGCATGCCGGGCAAGACGATGTCGTCGGTGTACAGCGCCGCCCCGGTGACCTTGCCCACGCCGTCGACCTTGCGCAAACGCCGGCCGATGACGGAGAACGGATCCGCAGGCGGGCGCGCAGGCGCATGCGCAGGCGATGACTCGTCCACGTTCACCTCGCTACACACGCCTCCGTCGTTCTCGCATGCGCGTGCGCAGACGTTCGCGCCTTGCGGACGTCATCTCGCGGCCCCGACCAAGAAGGACAGCTCCCGAACGTGCGTTCATAGAAAGTCGACCCTCGCTAGCCATTCCCTGCCCGTTCCTGCAATACCGACGCCGCGTCTTCCACCGCCTCGATGATCTTCGTGTAACCGGTGCAGCGGCAGAGATTGCCCGAGAGCGCTTCCTCGATCTCCGGACGGCTAGGGTTCGGGTTGCTTCGCAGCATGCCCCACGCCGACATCAGGATCCCCGGCGTGCAGAACCCGCACTGCGCCGCGCCGAGCCGGTCGAACGCATCCTGCAACGGGTGGAGCTCGCCCGGCGCCGCCAACCCCTCGACCGTGTGCACCGCCCTGCCCTCCGCCTCCGCCGCCGGCGTGATGCACGAGAGCACCGCCACGCCGTCGAGCAGGACCGTGCACGCGCCACAATCACCCTTGTCACACCCCTGCTTCGACCCGGTCAGGCCGAACACATAGCGCAGTGCCTCGAGCAACGTGTAGTGCGCCGGCACACCGGCCCTCAGGCGATCTCCGTTGATGTCGAGGGAGAGGGTGAGCAGCGACTGCATTGCGCAAGAACCCCGAACGCGGGCACGTTGAATACCGAAATGTCTTTCGAACGTTACCGAATCCGCATGAACCGGGCAACGGAGCCGAGCCGGAACCTCGCGAACACCGGATCACTGGTGGAGCACGCGTACACAACTGCCAACTCGGTGAGACACCGTCGTCGAATTGGGCCTATGCATCGCATATGCGAGCAAACGGCCATCTCGCGGTGCCGGCCGACGCGAGTTGGGGCGCTGGCATCGGCCGGCGTCGGCTGCGGCGTCTGGTTTTGCGATTGCGCATGATGGCGCCGCCGGTCGACGGGATCGTGCTCGCCGCTGGCCGGTCACGGCGGCTCGGGCAGTCGAAACCGCTGCTGCGCGTTCGCGGCCCAAGGGGCTTGGCGTTCCTTCCCGGTGCGGGCGAAGGGCGGGAGCAGGGCGGCGCCGAGGGGAGCGAAACGTTTCTCGAACGAGCCGTGCGCGTCCTCAGGGAAGCCGGCTGCCGCTCCGTGACCGTTGTGGTCGCAGCAGACGACGATCCCGTCCGCCGTCTCGCCCGCGCGCTCGGCGCAACCGTCGTCGACAACGCCGAACCCGACTCGGAGCCGATCGATTCGGTGCGCCTCGCGGTCGCGAGCCTGCCGGAGGACAGCGCCGCGGCGGTCGTGCTGCCGGTCGACGTTCCGCTCGTGAACCCGGGAACCGTGGCCGCTGTCGTGGAGGCATTCGCCCGGCGGCGCGCACCCATCGTGGCGCCGTCATACCGTGGCGAGCTCGGCCACCCCGTGCTCATTGCGCGGCCGCTCTTCCGCTCGGTTCTGACCGAGCCGCTCGCGCAAGGACTGCGCTCGCTGCTCGAGCACGGCCGCGACGAGATCGAATCTGTGCGGGTCGAGGATCCCGGCACGCTCATCGACATTGACACCGCCGAAGATTACGACAACCTCGTCGTCCGAGGTGACTTCGAGACGACGTGAACGCCAGATCACCTCTCGCCGTCGGGACGACGTGAACGCCAGATCACCTCTCGCCGCCGGGGAGAGGTCGCCGCGAAGCGCCGGGCCAGGGCGCGGCTGGCACCACCGACACGCCTGCCCCTCTTACCCGCGCATCAGTCGCAAGTACTCGCGGTCCCACGCCGCCGGCAGGCTCTCACGCGGCGAGTACGGACCCGGTGCGTACGCGCGCGACGCAACGCCGGCCTGGGTCGATTCGCAGACATGCCAGTCCTGCCGGTTCGTGCGGTCCCAGAACTCGATCGCATCATCCGGCCGGAATCCTGCCACACCTGGCGCATCGGGATGGAATAGCCACTCGCACACGATCCGCGTCCGGCCCACCGACTCCGGCCACAACGTGTGGAACATCACGAAATCCGGGTGCAAGCTCAGGAGGAGATTCGGCATGATCGAGTAGAAGTAGACGCGCCGGAGATCCTCGGGCGGCAGATCACCCACCGGGATCGCACACGCCTCGCCGCCCGTCGTCAGGCTGTCATCGCCGTCCGTCAAAACCATGAAGCCGCCGAGGAACGGACCCTCGACGAGGTCGTTCTCGCCGCTGTTGTACGGCGTCCGCTCGGCCAGCTCCGGATGGATCGTCGGGCAGTGCAGACACTCCGAATAATTCTGGAAGATCAGCTTCCAGTTCGCCGCCACGTGGTATTCGATCCGTCGTGCGGAGCGCAGCTCGGAGATATTGAACCGCGAGAACCGGAAGCGAATCGGTGCGAGCCACGCTTCGAGCGGTTCGGGATCCGCCGCCAGATTCACGAAAACGAAGCCCTCCCATGTTCCGACTTCGACCGCGTGCAACGGGTAATCGCGCCGGTCGAACCCCTCGTATTCCTGCATGTGCGGCGCACCCGCCAGACTGCCATCGAGGCGGTAGGTCCAGGCGTGGTACGGACACTGGATCGTGTTGCGCAGCCGGCCGGCAGGCGCCTCGCACAGCCGCGCGCCGCGGTGCCGGCAGACATTGTAGAACGCCCGCAGCCGGCCGCCCGCGTCGCGCAGCACCATCACGCTCTCACCCGCGATCTCGACCAGCCGATAGTCGCCAGGCCGCGCGATCTCTTCCTCACGGCACGCGCACAGCCAGCGGGCCAGGAACAGCCGCTCGAGCTCGTCAGCGTAGATCGCCGCCGAAGTGAAATACTCCCGCGGAAGGCCTCGCGCACCTTGGAGGAACGATGCCACAGTGCTCACGAACGTCGTCATGCCGACCCCCCTTTCGCTCGCGTCCGGTCCGGCGCCCACTCCCTACGCCCAGCGAATGTAGCGAGTGCTCGAGGCGACCATCAATCGCAAGGGATTGGCCCGTTTTGCCATGGAGGCGCCGTTGAGGGCGGT
>JBOHRM010000731.1:0-4851 GCA_050732715.1 Longimicrobiales bacterium | reverse complement strand
ACCCCACGCGACATGCGTCGCGTGGGGGCCCCGTTGCTCGCGCTCGCTGGATTGCTGGCGCTGAGCGCGCCAACGTTGGCGCAGGTGCCGAAGTTCGGGTACGTGGACTCGCAGCGGATCTTGCGTGAGACACCGGGCGCGGAGAACATCCAGCAGCAGCTTCAGCAGGCGTTGCAGGGCTTCGATTCTCAGCTTCAGGCGATGCAGGACTCGCTGAACGAGTTGGTCACGAACTTTCAGCAGCGGTCCGCAATGCTGTCCGAGGACGCGAGGCAGCAGCAGGAGCAGGTGATCATCGCGAAACGCGATTCGCTGAGCCGTCAGGCGGCACAGATCCAGCAGCAGGCGCAGCAGAGGGAGAGCGAGCTGATTCAGCCGTTCCTCGAGCAGATCCAGGATGTGATCGAACAAGTTCGGCGCGAGGAAGGTTACACGATGATCTTCGACAAGCCTGGACTCTTGGCGGCCGACACGACGCTGGACCTGACCACGAAGGTGATCGAGCGGCTGCGCGCCACCGGTCCGCCGACGGCGGACAACCGCTGATCCCGCCCTTACCTTTCGCGAGGCCGGGGCGTGAGGGCCTCCGAGATCGCATCAGCCGTAGGCGGGAGGCTCGAGGGGGACGACGACCCTGACATAGCGGGCGTCGCCCCCCTCGACCGCGCCTGCGGCACCGACCTTTCCTTCCTTGTCCATACCCGATACGCACCCTACGTTGCCGGCACTCGCGCGGCGGCGCTGTTGGTGGCGGAGCGGCTGCGCGAGCGCGTCGGCGGCGCTGTGCCACGCATAGTCGTTCGCGACGTGCACGCCGCGCTCGCCGTTCTACTGCCGGTCCTCCACCCGGAACACGAGCGGCCGCCCGGCGTTCACGAGACCGCGGTACTTGGCAAGCGCGTCGAGCTCGGCGAAGACGTGGCGATCGGTGCATACGCTGTGATCGCTGACGAGGTGCGCATCGGCGCGCGTACGCGCATCGGGGCGCACTGCGTCATCGGTGAGCGTTGCCGGCTCGGCAATGAGGTCGAGCTTCATGCGCACGTGGCGTTGTACGCGAACACGCAGGTCGGTGACCGCACGATCGTGCACAGCGGCACGCGCATCGGCGTGGATGGATTCGGCTACGCCGTGGTGGGTGGTAGGCATCGGAAGGTGCCGCAGGTGGGAGGGTGCCTCATCGGCTCGGATGTCGAGATCGGTGCGAACACGACGATCGACCGGGGCAGCATTGGTGTGACCGAGATCGGCGAGGGTGTGAAGATCGACAACCTGGTGCATATCGCACACAACGTGAGGATCGGCGCTCACAGTTTGATCGTAGCGCAGGTCGGCGTAGCCGGAAGCACGACGATCGGCGAACGGGTCACGCTTGCGGGGCAGGCCGGGGTCCCGGGCCACGTCACGATCGGTGATGGTGTGACGGTGGCGGCGCAGGCGGGCGTGTTCGGTGACATTCCCGCCGGCGCGGTTTACAGCGGCTACCCTGCGCGGCCACACCAGGAATCGCTGCGCAGGCAGGCGTCGCTCGCCCGGCTGCCGAACCTGGTGAAGCGCGTCCGGGAGCTGGAGAAGGCCATTCACCAAATGATGAATGATGAATGATGAATGATGAATTGAACTGCGGCTGGGCTTATCGTGAATGATGAATGCGAAATGATGAATGCGGAATAAAACGGTTGACGAATGGGTGCGCAGCAGACGCTAGCGGGTGAGGTGGGGCTCGAGGGGACAGGGCTGCACACGGGTGAGACGACGTGCGTGCGGTTCCATCCTGCGCCCCCGGGCACCGGGCTCCGGTTTCGTCGCGTCGATCTGGACGGGCGGCCGGAAATCGAGGCCCAGCTCGATCGTGTCGTGTCGACCGATCGCGGGACGACACTCGGCGTGGATGGCGTTCGTATTCACACCGTCGAGCACCTGCTCGCCGCCGTGGGCGCGCTGCGGTTGGACAATCTCGTGATCGAGATCGACGGCCTGGAGGTGCCGATCGGCGATGGCAGCTTCAAGCCGTTCTTTGATCTACTGAGCGGTGTGGGCACGCAGTCGCAGGACGCCGCCGCGGCCGAGCTGACGGTGGCGGCGCCAGTCACGGCATCGGCGGACGCCGGCGCATCGTACGTCGCCTTACCCGCTGACGAGTATCGCGTATCGGCGACGATCGAGTTCGACCATCCGCTGGTGCGGCGGCAGTTCGGTTCGTTTGCGGTCACGACGGATGAGTTCGGTCGCGAGATCGCGCCCGCGCGGACGTTCGGCTTCGTCCGTGAAGCGGAGGCCTTGCGTGCGCGAGGCCTCGCCCGCGGCGTGACGCTCGAGAACGCCGTGATCCTGGACGAAACCGATGTCGCCTCCGGGGAGCTTCGCTTTCGCGACGAGTTCGTGCGCCACAAGATCGGCGACGTGGTTGGCGACCTCGTCCTTTTGGGGCGGCGCGTGCGCGGGCACGTGGTGGCGAACCGGCCGAGCCACGCCGGCAACCTCGAGCTTGCGCGCGGGCTGGCGGCTGCCGAACGAAAGGAAAGCATGATCCCGATCGTCGACATTCAGAAGATCATGCAGTATTTGCCGCACCGCTATCCGATGCTGCTGGTCGATCGCGTCGTCGAATTCGAGTCTGACAAGCGGATCGTGGGCATCAAGAACGTCACCATCAACGAGCCGTTTTTCCAGGGCCACTTCCCCGGTCACCCCGTGATGCCTGGCGTCCTGATCATTGAGGCGATGATGCAGGTGGGCGGACTCTTGTTGATGGAGCACGTAGATCAAGCCGATGACAAGGACATCTACGTCATGGCGTTGGACAATGTGAAGTTCAGGCGTCCAGTCACGCCGGGTGATCAGCTCCGGTTCGAGCTCGAGATGCTTCAGAAGAGGCGTCACGTCTGTCGGATGCGCGGCGTCGGCTACGTGGATGGTGAAATCGTAGCGCAGGCGGAGATGATGGCGGGGATCGTGAACCGATGAGGGGCCGCTGCCGATGTTGAACGCCCGATCGGTCGCGGTGGCGAACGTGCATGCGACCGCGATCGTG
The DNA here is from genome assembly GCA_050732715.1 of Longimicrobiales bacterium. GTDB lineage: Bacteria > Gemmatimonadota > Gemmatimonadetes > Longimicrobiales > RSA9 > JBOHRM01. The sequence continues at coordinate 1,817 of JBOHRM010000731.1, read as the reverse complement.
CACGCGGAGGCCGAGCTGGGCGCCGACGTGGCCGTCGGGCCGTACGCGGTCATCGGCGCGAACGTCACGGTTGGTGACGGCACGGTGATCGGCCCGCACGTCGTGATCGAGCGCGACACGCGCATCGGCGAGGGGTGCCGGGTTCACGCGGGCGCCGTCCTCGGTGGTGACCCGCAGGACCTGAAGTATGGGGGTGAGCCATCGGATCTGGTGATCGGTGACCGCACGACGATCCGTGAGTTCGTGACGTTGAACCGGGGCACCGCGGCGAAGGGCCGCACCGAGATCGGCAGCGACTGTCTGTTCATGGCGTACGTGCACGTCGCGCACGACTGCGTGATCGGTGACCACGTCATTCTGTCGAACGCGGTGACGATGGGCGGCCACGTCTGGATCGATGATTGGGCGATCGTCGGCGGCCTGACCGCGATCCATCAGTTCGCTCGCATCGGTTGCCACGCGTTCGTCGGTGGCGCCGCGGCGGTGCAGAAGGATGTGCCCCCGTACGTCACCGCCGCGGGCAATCCCTTGGGCCTCTTTCGGCTGAACAGCCTGGGGCTGTCCCGGCGTGGGTTCCCCGAACCCGTCGTGACGGAGCTGCGGCGCGCGTACCGGCTGTTCTTCCAGTCGAAGCTGAACGTGAGTCAGGCGCTCGAGCGCGCGGGCACCGAACTGGCGCCGTTGCCGGAGGTCCACCGGTTCTTGGCGTTCATCGGCAGCAGCGAGCGGGGCGTCACGGTCCAACGGTGAGCATGGAGATCGGTTCCCGGTTCCCGGTTCCCAGTTCTCGGTTTTCGGATTCATCCATGCGGGCTACGTGCGAGCGCATGGAGGGCTGACGTGAAGGTGGGTGTGATCGGCGTGGGCAGCCTCGGCTTCCACCACGCACGTCTGCTGTGTGCCATCCCCTCGGTCGAGGTCTCGGGCGCTTACGACATTCGAGCGGACCGGCTCGCCGAGGTCGCGGGTGCGCTCGGTGTCCCCGCGTTCGGCTCGGCCGATGCGCTGCTCGATGAGGTGGACGCGTGTGTGATCGCGGTGCCGACGGAAGCGCACGAGTCGATTGCCGTCGAGGCGCTCGACCGCGGTGTGCACGTTCTGATCGAGAAGCCGATCGCGCCGACGCTCGATGCCGCGGATCGGATCGTCGCCGCGGCGGAACGTTCGGGCGCGATCATCCAGATCGGGCACGTGGAACGGTTCAACGGAGCGCTGCGCGCGTGCGAGCCGTATCTTGACGAGCCGCTGTTCGTCGAGAGCCACCGGCTCGCGCCGTTCGGACCACGCGGCACCGATGTGGCCGTGGTGCTCGACCTGATGATCCACGATGTCGACCTCGTGCTCAGTCTGATGCGGCGACCGGTGGTCTCGGTAGCTGCCGTGGGCGTTCCGGTGCTGACGTCGAGCCCGGACATCGCGAACGCGCGGCTCGAGTTCGCGGGTGGCGGCGTGGCGAATCTGACGGCGAGCCGCGTCTCGGTCGAGCGGATGCGCAAGATCCGCTTCTTCCAGCGTTCGGGGTATATCAGTCTGGACCTGGCCGCGGGAACGGGCGAGTATCTGCGGCTGAAACGCGGGGTGAGCCTGGCCCCGGGTCGCCCGCTCGGCGGCGCGCGGCTCGATGACAAGGGTCCGCGCGCGACGAGCGTCGCGCGCGGCGAGGGTGACGGGGTCGAGAGCGAGCGGGATCCCCGCGCGACGCATAGCGCGTGGGGTTTGGACGGGATCATCGAGCGGGTGCCACTGCGGGGAGACGGCGAGGAGCCGCTGCGCTGCGAGCTGGAAAGCTTCGTGGCGGCCGTGCGTGGCACCGCCGC
>JBOHRM010000730.1:0-6337 GCA_050732715.1 Longimicrobiales bacterium | reverse complement strand
GCGCGTGCGATGCTCGCCGTGGGCGCACACGCGGCGACCGACATCACCGGCTTCGGCCTCATCGGCCACCTCGCCTCGCTCTCCCGGGCGCGCGGCGTCGCCGCGCGCATCTCCGCCGGTGCGGTGCCGCTCCTGCCGCACGCCCGCGAGCTCGCCGAGGGCGGCCACGTACCGGGTGGCACCCGCCGCAACTTCGAGGATGTCGCGGCCGCCGTCGCCTGGGCCGACAACGTGGACGAGACCGCACGCACACTCCTCTGCGATGCACAGACCTCCGGCGGCCTGCTCATCGCCGTCGCCGAAGAACGTGCGGAGGAGCTGCTCGAAGCGCTGCGCGCCGAGCGCACACCGGTCGCGGTGCGCATCGGCGAGATCGCGGAGGGCCCGCCCGGCTCGATCATCGTCGACGATTAGCGGGTTGTTGCTGCGTGAGGCAGTGTAGTGTGCCGAGCCCCCAGACGAGGTCCACGGCGTGAATGCCGATCACCTCGCGGCCGGGGAACAGCTCGGCGAGCGTGCCGAGCGCGACACGGTCGTTCGCGTCGTTGAACGTGGGCACGATCACGACGCCGTTCGCGATGTAGAAGTTCGCATAGCTGGCGGGCAGCCGCTCGCCGTCCATGATCACCGGCCGCGGGAACGGCAGCGTCACGATGCGCAGGCCGCCCGGCACGGTCCGTGACGCCGCGTTCAGCCGTTCGAGGTTGTCGGCCATGCGCTCGTGGTTCTCGTCTGCGGGGTCCTCCTCGTACGTGAGCACGATGGTGTTCGGATCCGTGAAGCGTGCGACGTCGTCGATGTGGCCGTGTGTGTCGTCGCCTGCGACGCCGGCGGCGAGCCAGATGGTGCGTTCGATGCCGAGATACTCGCGGAACGCGGACTCGTAGTCAGCGCGAGTCATGCCCGGATTGCGGACCTGCACATCGGAGAGCAGCCACTCCTCGGTCACGAGCAGCGTGCCCGCGCCGTTCGTCTCGATGCCGCCGCCCTCGAGCACCAGCCGTTGCGGTGCCGTGGGGGCTCCACCGCCCGCGCGGACGTCGGGTACGCGGGGTCTGGAGTCTCCGCCGCCCGCGGGAACGCGGGGTATGGAGGCTCCGGCGCCCGACGAGGGGAGCCCGGGGGTGCGGTGTGTGGAGGCGTCCGAACGCGTCGCCGTGATCGCCGGATAGCCGCTGAGCGTCACGATCGCTTCTGACACGCGCTCGTCGCGTTCGTAGTTCGGGTATTTCGCCCAAGCGTTGAACCCCCAGCAGACCCATTCGAAGCCGCCGGGGCCGTGCACGCCGGTCGGGCCCGAGTCGCGCAGCCATGCGCGATCGGTCGGCACTAGATGCAGATAACAGCGGCTAATGTCGACGTCGTGCGCCCGGAGACAGCGAAGCGCTTGCTCGCGCGTCTCCTCCGAGTTACACAGGATGTGGACCGGCTCGGAACGGGGCAGCACACGCACGATCTCGGCGTAGACCCACGGGATCGCCTCGAATTTGCTCGGCCAGTCCTCACGGTGATGCGGCCAGGCGATCCACGTCGCGGCGTGCGGCTCCCACTCCGCGGGCCACCGGCGCGACGGCTGCTCTCGGGTCACCCTCGCCCGATTCGCCGCCACGTCGCCCCCACCCTGCTTCGCCCTCGTCCCGCACCGACCTTCGCCGGTCCCGCCGGGCCGCTCATGCCAAGTATCGATGCAGGATCGGGTCGTACGCGTCGATGCGGCGGTCACGCAGGAACGGCCAGTTCCGCCGCGTATACTCGATCTGCGCGGGATCGCATTCGGCGACCAGCACCGCGGGATCCGTGTCCGCTTCGGCCAGGATACGGCCGAACGGATCGCAGATGAAGGAATGGCCGAAGAACTCGATGCCGTCCGTGCCGGGCTCGGGCTCGAAGCCGACGCGGTTCGCGGCCGCGACGTAGACGCCGTTCGCGATCGCGTGGCTGCGCTGGATCGTGCGCCACGCGTGCGCCTGCGCCGCGCCCCACTCTTCCTTCTCCTTCGGGTGCCAGCCGATCGCCGTCGGATAGAGCAGCACCTGCGCGCCCATGAGCGCTGTGATGCGCGCGGCCTCGGGGTACCACTGGTCCCAGCAGATCAGCACGCCGATCCGCGCGAACCGCGTGTCGAACGTGCGGAACCCCGTCAGGCCGGGGCTCACGCCGTGCTGATAGATCTCACCCGGCGTGAAGTAGTATTTCTCGTGGTACAGCGGGTCATCGGGGATGTGCATCTTGCGATATACGCCGAGCAGCGAGCCGTCCGCGTCGACCACCGCCGCGGAGTTGTGGTACACGCCGGCCGCCCGCCTCTCGAACATCGGCACGATGATGACGACGCCGAGCTCCGCGGCGAGCCGCTGCATCCGCTCGACCGTCGGGCCGGGCATCGGCTCGGCGAGGTTGAAGCGCTCGGCGTCGGTGGCCTTGCAGAAGTACGGCGAGTCGAAGAGCTCCTGGAGGCAGATGATCTGCGCACCCTGGCTCGCCGCGTCGCGGATCGCGCGCTCGTGCGCCGCGATCGTCGCGTCCTTGTCATCGCCCACCGGCAGCTGGACGAGGCCGATCTTGAATGGTTCGTCGGTCATCTAACGCATTCCATCCGAAGTTGTTGCAGGAAGCTGCATTCTCGGGTGTACGCGAGGCAACCTCTGCCCAGGTCATCCGAGAACGCCCCATCGCACTATTCCGATGCCCCACCAGGCCAGCTCAATTCCGCCCGATCATTGCGATTCTCGCAGCACACGACGCGTAGCCGACCGACTGTGGACACGATCTTCGCATGGTCCCCGCTGATTTGGGCGACGCGGCTTCTTGCGCTGCTCGTGGTGGCCAGCGCCTCCGTCATCGTGCTCGCGCTGCTCGTGAGGCTGTTGACCCCATCCAATCTGAGACGTTTGGCTCGGGGCGACCTCCCCGAGATCCGCAAGGGTCGACTCAGCATATGGGCCAGGAGCTCGAGATCCCCGTCGCCGAGAGCCACGGTGATGAACACGCGGTTGCGCTCGAGAGGCGGGTCAATGATGCGGAGGATCGCATTGACACGCTAACAGTGGTCGTCGACATTTTATCGGCATAGTGCATGGGAGAAGGATCGGAGAGGGCGTAATGGGCGACCACGGCAAGGACCTGAAAACCGCTCTCGAGATGCTCAGTGCCGGTGAAGAGGCTTGGCGCAAACGCAGTCGTGAATTCAAGAGGCGATTCTGGAGAGCAGAGTACGAGAAACAGCGCGCCCGCAAACAGCTTGCCCGGTTAAGAAAGCAGCCCGCCTTCGAAGAGCTCGCTGAGCTGAGGAAGCAGCGCGCCCTGGATGAGCTTGCTCAGCTGAGAGCGCAGCGGGACCTCGAGGAGCTCACTCGACTCCGAGCACAGCGTCCCGAACGATCGTAGCGGCGAGCGCCCTCCCCGTTCTTCCGACATCCTCATCGTTTCGACGCGCGCTTCGCCCACGCGCCCGGCGTCTCCCCGAGCAGATCCTTGAGCTCGCGAATCAGGTGCGCCTGGTCCGTGAACTCGTGCGCGTGTCATGCGGTTCCGTTTCGTACAAGACATGCCGCCGTCCGTACGTTACCGTTCCCCTCGGTGCAGCGGAAGGCGCTGACGAAACCGACTCCGGAGGCGATGATGCGACAGCCGATGATCATTGCGGCGTTGGTCTGCCTGTCGACCGGCGACTTGGCCGGCCAGGCACGCGTTCTCGATCTCGACATCTCCGCGGAGGAGCGCGCTTCGAGGACACCGTCCGTGAGTACCGGACGATCTGGGAGAACGAAGGGCGCCGCATCGTCGAGGCGATGGAGCGCGCAACCGGTCTGCAGTTCGAGGCAGGACCCATCCCGGTCGTCGTCTATGAAGGGCCGAGCAGCTCTGGGTTCCGAGATCGACCGATGCGGATGCGGGCAAGCTATCCCGAGGCGACTAAACGCGCGACGCTCGTACACGAGCTCGCGCACCGTCTCATCTCGGAACTGGTGCCCAAGGATTTCGATGACCACCCGGTCATTTTCCTCTTCATCTACGATGTGTGGGTCGAGCTGTGGGGGAAGCCGTTCGCTGACGAGCAGATCGTAGTGGAGAGCCGCAGGCGCGGCATCTACGACTACGAGACGGCCTGGAGGAATACGCTCGAGCTCACCGCGCAGGAGCGAGCAGCTCGATTCGAGCAGTTCCTCATGGACCATCCACGCTCGGCCGACACGGTGCAGAGTGACCGCACGAGCCTTCCGAAGCGACCCGAATCGTTCGTCGCCGCCACGCGCGTGTTCGCATTCTACAGCGCCCGGTCGTCAATCTGCACGATTTCCTGATGGGCAGAACGCGCGCCGGAGCCGACGGGAGCGCGGCACTGCGAACTATGAACCCTACATGTACCGCCAAGGACTGTTCGAGCGTGCATGGCCTGAGCTGCGTCAGCCGCTCGAGCAACACTGGCAGCCCTACCTCGACGGGCGAATCGAGCTGGACGAGGCCGCGCGGCGGCTGCTGGAGGCTGTGAGCGAAGCGGCGCGTCGTCGCCAGCCGTAGCGGGTCATGCCTCGCGGTTTGTACACCGCCAGGATCGTGGTCACGAGCAAAATGACCAGCGCGCCGGCGGCGTGGAGCAGCGGTGACGTGCCCAGCGCGCGGAGGTCGACACTGGACATCGTCGTGTCTGTGGCCGCGGACGCTATGACGCTCATTGTTCGCGTGTACTGAAGCAAGAAGACGACGGCGAAGATCGTCATCACGAGCTTCACCACTACCCAATAGTGCCGGAACAGTCCCCACGGAGACGCGAGCGACTGGAGGATACCGATCACCAATGACGTGACGCTGAGTGGGACGATGGCGTACCGCGTCATCGACTCCATCGTGATGTACGCGGCGCGCATCGTCGGCTCGTCCTGACTGCTCCGAGCCGCGAGCGCGACGGCGAGAAAGCCGGCGACGGCGCCGAGCCAACCCACCGAAGACGTAATGTGCGCGGTGAGCACGAGCTTGCGGAGACCCGGCGCCACTGTCTTCAGTGCCCGCCATGCGGCGGCGTGTGTCCACCTGCCGCCCCGGAGGACCTCGCGGGATCGTCCACGGCGGATGCCGCCTCGGCCGGCGCATCATCAGCGGCTCGCAGGTGGCGACCGGGTCCGTGGCCGTGCCCGCCGAAGACGGTGAGCCGGAGGATCACGAGCAGGACCACGAGGATCGCGATGACGCCGAACGCCTTCACCCAACGAGGCGCGCCGGGATACGCGGCGACATGGTAGTCCGCGTCGGCGGAGCGTGGCGGGTCAGTCATAGTGCGCCTCCTCCTTCAACCGTGGCTCGAAACCCTCGATCCGTGGCGGGGCCCGCGTCGACACCTCGTCCACCCGGTTCGCCTCGATGCCCGCGTCATTGCGCCGCTGCACCGGCGGCGCCGAGACGATTTCAACTGCTGTCGTCGTGCGATCCCGTCCCCTCCCGTCCCGTCGATTCGCGTCCGTGCATCGGCACGCCACCCATGCGCTCCAACATCTGACGATGGTGCTCCTCGATCCACGCGCGGAACTCCGCCCGGGCGGGCGCCGGCAGCGCGGCCTCGAGCCGCTGGTGCGCGTTGCGCCCAGCGGAGTGGAGCGAATCCGATCCGTGCCGCGCGGCGGCCGCCAGCTCGGTGTGCATGCTGTCGAGCAGCGCGCGCATCCGTGCCTCCTCCGAAGGGCTGAGGTCGAGGCGCGCGACCAGCGCGTCGACAGTGAGCGGCATCGCTTCGGCACCGCTATGACCGGCCGGTAGAAGCCACACGCGGTCCACAACCACGCCCAACAGGCCGCCCGCGAGCAACAGCAGCAACACCGCGGCCGCGGCCGCGGTCCTCCGCGTGCCGCGATTCGGTCGACTCATCGGCTGCCTCCCTTCACCGGCTCCTGAATGGCGATCCGGGCGAGCACCGGGTCCGCTTCGATGCCGAGCGCCTCCCAGAGCGCGACGGGGTCGCCCTCCGCGGCCACCACGCTCAACGACACCGAACCTCGATCCGCCGCCAGCGCGGACCCGAACGGGTCGATCAAGACCAGCACCGCCACGGCGGCCCCCGCGGCCGCCGCCATGACCGCGGCGGGCTTCCACCAGGAGCCCATCTGCATGGACCACGTCGCATCGACGGCCGGGCGGCGCTCGCTCAGCCGCCAGAGCGACGGCTCGGCCGCGGCAAGGATCCGCCTGGCTCCGGCCTCCCACTCCGAAGCGTCTTCGGGTGGTGCGGCCGCGGGCAGCCACTCGCGCGGGAGCGGGAGTGGGCCCGGCAGGTCGTGCCCCGATCGTTCTACCATCTGCTTAGTGGTCGAGTTCGCATATACGGTGACGTATTCGGGCGTCGAGG
>JBOHRM010000729.1:0-18411 GCA_050732715.1 Longimicrobiales bacterium | reverse complement strand
GATGGCGCCAGCACGTTCGACGCGCTAGAGGAACGGGCGATCGTGGCGCTCATCGCCGCCGCGCACGCGGCCGGGCTCAGTGCGGGACTCGCCGGGTCGTTGCGGCTCGAGCACATCGCGCGCGCGGCCGAGCTCGGCGCCGACGTCATCGGCGTACGCGGCAGCGCTTGTGACGGCGGCCGGCGCGGCAGAGTCAGTGCCCCGCGTGTCCGCGCATTGCGCGAGTCGATCGAGCGGCGCCTACCGCCTACATCTCCGTCTCCGGCGGCTCGGTCGGCCCTTCCAGTATCCCGGTGATCCGTTCGATCATGTCCTCGAGGTGCGCGCGGCCGACGCGGTGGTCTGTCCGCCCGGCGTCGCGCGCGAGCGCGTCGCGCAGGTCCCGTAGCTGAGCGCGGACGAGCGGCCGCACATCGGACAAGCTCAGATCGGGCCCCGGTCCGAGGAACGACGATTCGGTCGGTTCCTCGGTCATCAGCTGCTCGAGCTCCTCGACGTGCGCGCGCTGGAGCCTGCGGCGGTACGGGTCCGTCGCTGTGGTGGCCGGGTCGAGCCATACGGCGTCACGGACGTCGTCGAGCAGCTCGGCGAGCGGGTACGCATCTTCAGGCTGCACGACCTCGAGCTCGGCGACGCGCCCGAGCCGGCGCATATCGAGTAGCTGCCCGAGCACGGACGCCTGCCGGCGCGCCAGCACCTCGAAGCCGCCGCCTTCGATGCGTGCGATGATCTCCGGCTCGTTCAGCCAGACCGGCGCCTCGAAGACCTGATCGGCGAGGAACGAGACCGCGGCTTTCTGTCGCGCACGCGGCACACCGTTAAACACCGTGCCGGGCTGGTCCGCGGTCTTCAGATCGACGTAGACCCCGCCGACCTGCGCAACGACGTGATTCACATACCGCTGCCACTGACCGAGCAGCTCGCCGTACAGCTCCCCGAGGTCGCTGTAATCCTCGCCGGGATCTGTGGTCCACTCGAGCAGCTGTGGCGTGACGCGCGCGAGGTTCGCAATGCCGTATCCGCTCGCCTTGACGGCGTCATCGCCGAGGTCCTCCGTCTGTGCGCGCGGGTCCGCCGATGACGCGGCGTTCTGGGGCAGGTAGCGGTAGACCGGATCGTCAGCCTTCTCGACGATCCAGCCGTTGAGCGTCGGCTTCTCGGCGCCGGGCGCCGCCGCGTCCGTGATCAAACGATAGCCCCAGTTGATCGCGTAGTGGTCATACGGCCCGATCTGGCGGATGAAATCCGCGCCCTCGAGACCGTCGCCCGGCTGCGCGACGTAGTTCTGCCGCGCGTACTCCATGACGGATGGCGCGACACCCATTCGCTTCGCGAACGACGCGTTGCGCAACGAGTCGACCGGATACGCCGAGCTCGAGATCATGTTGTGCGGCAGCCCGAGTGCGTGGCCGACCTCGTGCGCGATGACCTGCCGCATCGCCTCGCACATCAGCTCGCGATCGATCGGCAGGTCTCGTGCGAGCGGGTTGCTCGCGCCCGTCTCGAGCATGAGACGGTTGCGATACGACCGCATGTGGTTGTGATACCAGACGATGTCGCTCTCGATGATCTCGCCCGAGCGCGGATCACTCACGCTCGGGCCCATCGCGTTGCGAACCATGCTCGCGGCCCAACGCACGACCGAGTAGCGGACGTCGGCCATGTCCCATTCGGGGTCTTCCTCGCGTGACGGCGCGTCTCGTGCCACGATCGCATTCGAGAAGCCGGCCGTCTCGAACGCGGGCTGCCAATCTTCGACGCCCTGGCGCACACAGCTCCGCCATTCCGGCGGCGTCGCCGGATCGAGCCAGTACGTGATCGGCGTCACTGGATCGACCACCACGCCGCGCGCGTAAGCCTGCGCGTCGTTCGGCTCGAGGTGCCACCGGCGGATGAACGTTTCGCTCTTCGCCTCCTGCGCGTCCAACCCGAAGTTCACTCGGCTGACGCTGAAGTAGCCGACGCGGTCATCGGCGAAGCGCGGCCGCATCGGCACCTCGGGGAGCAAGACCATCGATTGATGCATCTCCATCGAGATCGTGTTGGTCTCATTCCCGCCGGGCGGCTCCGTCGCCTCGTAGGTCAGGGTGTGACGCACGTCGACGTTGCGCGGGTATGCGCGCGCGAAGACAACGAAGCTGCGGTCCTCGTCGAGCTGGCGCACGCCGTACTGCTCGCGTTGTTGGGCGCTCAGCCCGCTGACCGCGGCGACGTCACCCTCGAAGAAATCCGTGACGTCCAACACCACGCTGGCCGAGTCGGGACCGATCGCCTCGACCGCGAACGATGCGACGATCGGTGCGAAGTTGTTGTTCACGACGCTGATCGCGATCGCCGCCGTGTCCGCTGCGACCTGTTCATACGACTGTCGCCGGAGCAGCACCCGATCGCCCACGCGCTCCCAGCGCCAGACCTGCTCACGGACCTTGTGACCGGCCACGATGAAGCCACTCAAGCCCGTCGGCACACGTGCGATCCGGCTGATCACCAGGATGTCGCGTCCGAGCAGCGAGTCCGGGACCTCGAACCAGAGCTCGTCGTTCGTCCGGTGCACGACGAACAGGCCGCTGTCGCTGACGGCCGTCTCCGGCACGACGTCGGCGAATGGTTCCGGGCCCGCGCGCTCGTCGGTTTCCTGGTCCTCCGTAGCAGCGCCCGCGGCTGGGTCGGGCGAAGCGCGCTCCGGCCCGCGGCGCAGCGTGCACGAGGGCAGGAGCCCGATCAGGCCAAGAGCCAGCGCGAGGTGGAGCGGGCGGGAGCAGGTCATCACTCGACGTCTCCGTTGCAGCGGTGGATGTGGTTGTCAGAACAACGGGCTGCGGCACGGCCGCGACGGTCCGGCGTCCGGACCGCGTCCAGAGCAAAGGTTAGCCTCATCCGCATCGCGTACGCAACGGCCCAGCGTGTCCGGACCCTGCGTCCGGGACGCGTTCAGCCGATCGTTCTCCCGCACGCGTGTCATTACTACTGTATTGACAATCCGGACGAATCGGCGTCGTCGAGCGCCGGTCACGCAGGATGTGGCGACGATCCCGGCGGAGTCGTGAGGACTATCGCTACGACCCCCCGGGCGGGAGGCGTTCCGACCCCTTCGCTTCCTCGGGTAGGCGGCCAGCGCCCGGGTCGGTCGCGGCGTCGGCCACGGCGTCGGTCAGGTGTTGGAGGAGGTCCCAGAGCGCCTTCCGGCGCCGGGTGGCGGTGGTCGAGAAAATCGTGCGGGCGACGAAGTACGAGCCGGTGACAGCGCCGAGGGGAAACGCGACGGCGAGGAAAGCGGAGCCCAGTACGCCGAGAGCCACGCCCAGGCCGGTTGCTCCCGCTCCGGTCCCGACCCCTCCGATGAGTCCGCCGAACAGCGCGCCGGCGAGCTGGTTCAAGCGCTCCTCGATGCGGATGTGCGTTTCTCGCCCGCGAGAGGTCACCACGATCTGGAGCGAGCGTGTCTTGTTCGGGGTCTCGGTCTGCCAGGTCAGCGTCCGCCCGACGAGGCTGGCTTGACCGACCGCGCCCACCCTCTGTTGTATCTCGGCGGCGAGGCCTTCGAATGCTGCGGCGTCGAGCTCCGCCGCGATCGTTCGCTCGAACAGGATGGTGGCCGGCGCACCCGTGAGCCAGGTCCAGCGGGACTTCGGGCTCGCGCCGCCTGCCTCGAGCTCCGCCGCCGCCCTCCTGAGGTGGTGCGGATCGATCCCCGCCTCGCTCGCGATCTCCTCGAGCTCGCGGAGCGTGAGCCCACCGGCGACGGTTCCCCTGGACCCCTCCGCCCGCTGGAGCTCCGTCGCCCGTTCCAGGAGGCGGGCCACCTCCTCCTCGGCGTAACGGCGGGGTCGATGCTCTGGCTCGGCCATCGTGGCTCCCTGGCGGGTGCTCGCTCGATGCCCAAGACTACCACCCGGGCGGTGAGGGCGGAAGCCGAGGTTACCTCGCTGTGAAGTGGAGGCGGCAGCGGCTGGGATGGGCGCCCGACTCGACAGGTCGTTTCCGTCGAGAGGCAGCCTCGGCGTCGAGCTCGCGCTCTGCGATCTCAGCGCAGCGCGTTACGGATCGTCATGGCGTCGACGTGGCTCAAGGGCAGCGGCTCTCGAGGGTCGCTGACCGCAGGCGCCAGCTCGCGATGCATCCACAGCACATCGTGCCAGGCGCCGAGCTTGAAGCCCGCGTCGGGGAAGACGCCGATGCGCTCGAAGCCGAGCGCCTCGTGCAGGGTGACGCTTGCCGCGTTCGGTACGGTGATTCCGGCGTAGGCGATGTGGTAGTTCTGTGCCCGGAGCAACGCGAACAGCGCGTTGTACAGACGGCGGCCGACGCCGCGCCGCTGCGCCGCCTGCGCGACGTACACGGACACCTCGGTGCTCCAACGGTAGGCGACGCGTGTCCGGTACGGCGTCGCATAGGCATAGCCCAACACGGTCTCGTCCGCCGCGACGTGAACCTCTAGCGCGGAGGCAGTGCTTCGTGGGTCCACGACAGGGTGAGCCGTGCGTGTGTCGCGGACCTTGTCGGTCGCCAGCGCGTCCGCGGCGCCGACGGCAACGAGCCAGGGCAGGCGCTCGACCGTGCGCGCCATCCGGTCGGCGATCTCCTCGACGTCGGGCGGGTCCCACTCGAAGCTGATCGCCGTTTCGCGAACGATCGGCGCATAGATCGCGTGGATGGCAGGCGCGTCCGCGATCCTGGCGAGCCGCAGATGAGCCGGAGACGTCCGCCGCGGTTCCTCAGGTCGCGATGCCATGGATGAGGGTGCCGATCGTCGTGTCACGCTCGACCAGAGCGTGGAGCCGTTCCGGCCGTCGCCCGTTGATGATCCAACACTCTGTCGCCGCCGCCAAGGCGTGAGCGAGGTAGCGGTCCACGACGTCGGTCTCGCGTTCGGCTGCGGCACCGATCGCAGCGCGTGCAACGGCGGGACACAGCATCTCGCGATCGTCGGTGAGGCCGTCCACCGACTTGAGCAGGACCAGACGCCACGCGCCGAGCTGCGCTGCCAGCCACGCCGCGATGCTGTCGCTCGTGACATCCCAGCTGTGCGGCAACGGGTCGGCCGCGCGCAGCCAGCGGAATGGCGCGAGGATCGGGACCTGCCGGCGTGCGAGCGCGCGCGTGACGCCTGCCGCCGAGCGCACGACGCGCGCGAGCGGGTGCCGATCTCGAGAGCCGTCCGTGCACGCTTCCCGCTTCAGTCCAGACCGGGAACGGCTCGAGGACGCCAGCGACTGTCGCGCTGACAGCTCCATGCCGCCGTGCGGCGTATCTCGTGCGGTTCGACCGCCGAGGAGGTAGGCCATCTGATCCATCGCGAGAATCGCCATCCAATGCGCGGCCGTGGCACTCGTCGCGGCGTCACCGCATTCGTTCCGGACGGCCTCCGCGAACACGCCGCCGCCCGGCACGATGACCAGATCATGTCCGGCCGTGACCAGCTCAGCGATCGCCTCGAGCAGTGCATCGTGGACGTGGGCGCGAACCAGACTGCCACCGAGCTTCAAGACGGTCGGCGATCTCGAGCTCGTCCCCTCAGCGGGGGGCGGCCGGGAGAGGCGTGCACGTTTCGGGGCGTCGTTCATCGCCGCGGGACCGCCAGCGAACGGCATCAATGAGCGCGCGCGAAATGGGCGATGAGCAGCGCCCAGCCGGCGAGCAGCGCCAACCCTCCGATCGGCGTGATCGCGCCGAGACCTCGGACTCCTGTCGACACCAGCAGATAGAGCGAGCCGGAGAAGATCAGGACACCGATCACGAATGCCCAGCCGCTCCACAGCGGAAGGGTGCTCGTCGACCGGCTCACGATGACCGAGATCAGCAACAGCGCCAGCGCGTGGTACATCTGAACCCGCACCGCGACCTCGAAGATGTCGAGGTCACGCGGCTCGAGGTGATCACGTAGCGCATGTGCGCCGAATGCGCCGCAGGCGACGGCGAGCAGGCCGAAGACGCTTCCTGCGACCGCGAAGAGTCGTTCCATGTCGGTCATTCCTGTAGAGGCCGGGATCAAGCTAAGAAGCGAACGAGAAGGTTTGCCACGGCCGCGGCCGGCGCGGCTGCGGACACCGCCGGCGTCTGGATGCTTCCAGCCAGGTGCTCGAGGCGTAAGACGTCGAGGCCAGCACGCCGCGCGACGGTCGCGGCCAACCGATACCCGGCCCCGGCGATGACCGCGCTTGATGGCGCTCCCGCACGCAGCCCTGCCAGGACGTCGGTGACGGCGCTCGCGATGACTCGCGTCTGTGCCGCTATGATGCGCCGCGCAATGCCGGTGATGTCCTCAGGCGAAAGCGATTCGTGGTCGCCGCATACCATGCGCGCCAACCGGCGCCCGGCGTCGTGACGCGTCGTTCCACGGCCGTCCGGCGTTTCACAACTGTACTCGGCGCTCTCGATGCGACGCAGCCAGAGGTAGGCATCGGCGGCGATCGCGAAATGTTCGGCCGCGACACGGCACCACGCGCCGCGCAGAGGCACACGGCGAATGAGCGCGCACACCGGCGTGCGCAGAATGCCGGTGTAGACCAGCTCGCCGAGTGCCAGGCGCTCGGTGTCGGTCCGTCCACGTGCGCGGACTCGTCCGCCCACAATCGGGACGACGTCGGTCGTGGTGCTGCCGACGTCGATCAGCAGCGCGTCCGGAGCTCGCTGGGCGATCCAGGTCGCCGTCGCCAGCCAGTTCGCTGCGGCGAAACGGAGCGGCTCACGTTGCGCGGCCGCGAGCCCGTGGAACGAACCGTCCAGGCCGTATACCCACGCTGCGGCGTCGGGGAACGCGCGCCGGAAGGCGTCGAGCACGAAGCACACGCCCTCACGCTTGCTCGCGAAGCAATCCGCGAGCTCGGCGGTCATGGTGATGGCCATCACGTCCGCGGCGCCCAGTTCCGCGCCGACTTCCGTGAGGACCGCCGCCAGCCGATCCGGTTCCCGCCACAACGCGAACGGCCGGACCGCCACGCGCGGCCCTGGCACTGTGCTCGACAGCCCCGGGCGCGGCCGAGCAGTGCCGCGCACTCCGGTGATCGGCCCGGCAGCGCCCGAAGAAGCTCCGCAGGTGGTGCGTGCGAGCCCCGAAATTACATCGTCGCCGGCAGAGGCGAGCCTCGCGGCCTTCACGTTCGCCCCGCCGATGTCCCAGCCGACGACGACGGCGATCATCACGCCCGCACCGAGTAAGAGGTCCTCCCCACAGCGGCGGGAGGCGCGGACGGTGGCGCAGGCTCGCGCGCTTCATCCGTCGCTCGCGCCTCGATCGGTTCGACGCGGCCGTCAATGCTGAACCGAACGCGCCCGCGAGCGGCCGGCGCCGCTCCGCTCAGCGCCCCGGCGCTCGCCGCGAGCACCAGCGCCGCGACGTTCACATCGAGAACGTGGCGCAAACCCACGTACGCCGTCGTCAACCGAGGATTGACCTCGATCACAATCGCGTCGTCCGTCGTAAGTACGATGTCCACGCCGACGTAGCCGACAAGGCCCGGCAGCGCGTCGCAGGCGGCGAGCGCTCGCTCGACCGCACGGTCGGCCAGAGGGTGCCGCAACGGCGTCTCTCCGCCGTGATAGGTGAACGGCCGCCCCGGGCGCACGTGCTGGACGTTGACCGCGAGCGGGATCGCGCGCCGGCCATCGCACACGAGCGACACGCTCGCCGGCACGCCGGCCACGTACCCCTGTACGAGTGCGCCGTCACCCGTTACCTCGCGGATCCTCGCCTTCGCGCGGACGACCTCGGCACGCGTTCGCGCGAGGTGGACGCCGCCGCATCCGGCGCCGCGGCGAGGCTTGACCACGACGGGTAACGCGTCGCCCGTCTCGGACGGAACGGGAACGCCTCGGACCGCGAGGCGCCGGGCCAGCCACGCCTTGTCCGAGACGCGACGGATCACCGCGGAGCCGGCCCCGATCACGATACGGCGAGTCTGCTCGACGACGGCGGTCAGCCTCTCGAGGACACCATCGGTTTCCGGCGCGATGAGCCACACGGCATCGACCTGCTCGACGAGGCAGCGAAAGGCGCCGCCCGCCTCGCCGGCCGGCGGCAGGACCCGAACGCCGGCCGGCGCGGAAACGCAGAGCCTCGGATCGGCCGTCGCGTAAACCTCGATGCCGGGCAGCTCCGCGAGGTCGGCGAGCAGCGCGGCGCGCATCGCCGCGCCCTCCACTGCCAGCGAGGGCGAGACCGGTCGTCCGCCACTGCGGGCGCCGCTGCCCGTCTCGAATTCGTGGACGAGAATACGCAACGGCCGGCCCCCTCACCCGAGCCCTCTCCCCCGGTCGGGGGAGAGGGGACCAATCTCGACAGCCCACGTGCGCGAAGTGCGAACGCAAGCTGCCAACTCTCTCTCCCATTGGGGGAGTGGGGACCGATCAGCCGGCGCCAGCGCGGTCCTCCGAGAGCGTCGGTGCATCAAGTCGCTCCCGGTACCACGCCGATTGACCGAAGCTCTCTTCGACCTCGACTATGATCGAGCTCAGGTTCGTCGAATCCGTAGCGCCCAGCTCGACCTTCAGCCGCTGCGCGAGATGGCGCGCCAGCAATTCGGCCGTCGTATTCGCCACGGGCAGCAGCACGACGTCATCTTTCGGAAACACGTATCGCCGCTTGCCGTAGCGGACGTGGATCTCGTCGACCTCCTGCCGCACGTTGATGCGCGGGTTGTCGAGCGGCAGCAGCATCTTGTGGTCGAGCTCGTCGACGAGCCGCCGCATGACCGTCTTCAGCTTGCCGAAGTCGAGAACGATCTGATTCTCATCGAGCTCGCCTTCGATCTCGACACGCGTTCGATAGTTGTGGCCGTGCAGCGTCTCGCAGACGCCGTCGTACGTGATGAAATGCCCCGCCGCGAACACGAGGTAATCCTTGTCGACCGAGACCTTGAACTGGGGCATGCCTTCATTCCTCAGCGCGCGCATCATCCGCCAACCGTCGGGAAGCGGATCGTGGTTCTCATGTGCCAGACAAGTTGCCGGCGTTGGGATTTCGGTGCCAGCAGATCGAGTCGCCTATTCATTTGGCGAGACCGGGGCGCCGCTGCAAGCCCGACGGCCTCATTCGTCCGCGATGGCCTCCATCGGCGAGGTCCTCGATACCCGCCGCGCCGGCACATAAAGCAATCTAGCTGGGACGCAAGATGGTTGCAGAAGAAGCGGCTCGCTGCGCGCGCGGACATCTGTCACCCAATGCTTAGGGCCCGTCAGGGAATAACCTTTACATTCGGCCGGCTGCGAAGCCCGCTGGCTGCGTTGCACTCCCTGCGGCGTACGCTGAGGTACGCCTCAGTCGTGCGCCTTGCCAGCAGGCTTCTCGCTCGGCCTCGGTGTTTGACAATTTTATTCCCTGACGGGCCCTTACGTGGCAGTTACGCACCGTTGATCGGACCGACGACGGACCGTGGTCGAGAACAGGCATGCTCCCCGAGATGGGCTCCGTGCTCGAGTGGGTCGAGACGATCCCCGCGCCGATGCACGGTCAAGCGTGGGTCTTCGATCCGGAGGACCCCGCCCAGCTGTTCAGCATTGTTCGGAGGACGGGAGAGGTGGTCGTCGCACGGCTGCGTTAGACCCTCACAGGTCGAACGCGTCACATCGTCACGCCGGCGCCGTCCTCGAGCAGAACCACGAAGATCGCGGCGGCGATGAGGTCCGCGGTGGCGCCCGGATTGAGACGGTTCCCGGCCGAGCGCAGCCGCCGATCGAGACGCACGATCGCGGCGGCGCGCTCGGGGCTGTGCGACTCGCCGGCGTCGAGGACGGCGGCGGCCTCACCGCTCACACGCTTCGCCGCGGCCACACCGGCCTTACGCGCGATCAGCGTGTCCGGCCGCGCGGCGAGCAACGTGAGGAATGCGTCGGTGATCGCGGACGGCCAGGCCGCGCCCAGGCGCGCTCGTCGCAGCGCCGGCACCGCCGTATCAAACGTTGTCGCGTAATCGGTCACGTACTCGCGCGCGATGGCGTCGCGATCCGCCGCCAACACCATCGCCTCGCGCAGCGTCACCGTCGGCTCGGCGTTCACATCCTGCTCCGGCACCGACCCCAGGCCGCCAGGACGCGCCAGCCGGATCGCCGCGTACGCGGCGCGCGCGTCATCGATGGTCGTGTCCGCCAGCACACTCGCTAGACGTTCTCGCAACGACCCACGATAGCCCCGCGCGGCGGCGCATGCGAGCGGGGCGAACAGCAACACGATCCCCAGATTCGTGTTCGTTCGCACCCAACGTCGCGTCTCCGTAACGCCACGCTCGATCAGCGACCCGAGGCTCGATTCCTCCACGGCATCGAAAGCGGCGCCGACGGCGACAGCGCTGGTCAGGAAATCCTCGAAGCTCGTGTCGCCAAAGTCGTGATAACGGCTGACATTGCCCGGCTTCGGCGCGCTCACCTCGAGCAGTGCGGCCATCTGCGCACGTAGCGCGATCTCGCGACCCGTGAGTCCGCGGGTCATACCAGGACGGTGATGTCGACGTCGCGGCTAAACTCCGCTGCGCCGTACAACACGCACGCCTGGCCGCCGGTCAGGAGGTACTCGACGCCGTGTGAGCGCAGCGCTGCGAGGATCGAGCCAATCGGCATCGGGATCAAGTGAACCTCCAAGCACAATGAACGTGGGCCACAACTTCGCACTCTCCAGCCAGCGCTCCTGCGGCGTTAGTCGATACCACTCGAGCCACTCCGGCTCGACGAGGCGCTCGAGGATCGCAGGATCCGCACGTCGCGTCGGCGTCGCGACCACTCGCCCACCCGAGTAAACGCGTTCGACACCATCGTAGTCGCCCGCACCTGACGCCCGTAATCCTCGTTGCCCCGCATGATCTCCCGCCATTCGGCAGGTTCGGCCGCCGTTCCCGCCAGACCTCCGAGATGACGCCACGCCGGATGGGTCCAATCCGCTACGATCCGCACGGCGCGGCCGTCCCGCTCGCGCCGCACCCACCCGAATCGAAGCATCCGCTTCAACTCGTTCTGCAACGAACGTGATCCGAGCGACGTCCGCCGCTGTAGCTCACGTGTGCCAGGCGCCGCATCCTCGAAGCTTAGAAAGAACAACACGAGCTTGGCCAGCGCCGGCGACGCCAGCACCGCCGCCAGCCCGGGCGGTCTCGATGCCCGCGCCGTCGATCCGGTCCGTTCTCTCCGCTTCATGTGCTACAATTTAGCACGAAGCGCCCAATGCCTGCAATCCTGCACCGCGATAACAGCTGAACCCTTCGCCACATACCGTGCGTGGAAGATCGATGTGACGGGCTCGCGAAGTCTGGAACGAGCCATTGCGCGAAACGCGTCGGACCCGTACACTCCCTCATATTTGTTTGTGAAACGAACAAACTCGGCTTGTCTGGAGCGTAGGCGGTGACCGAGACGTCTCGGGCCGGCATAGATCGACGGAGCGTGGTCCCTCAACGAGGCGGGAGAGATGAGCGAGAGTCATCGTTTCAGCCGCAGGCGATTCATTCAGACGACGGGTGCTGCCGCGATGGGCAGCTCACTCTTCGCGAACCCACTGTTCGCCGGGGCGACGCGGCGGGTGCGGCAGGAGCCGATGCGCATTGCGCTGGTAGGCACGGGCGTGCGCGGCGTGTCGATGTGGGGTCGGGATCTGGTGCAGAACTTTGCCGATGCGGTCGAGTTGGTCGGCGTCTGCGATGCGAATCCCGGGCGGCTCGACTATGGTCATCAGTTCATCGGCGCGGACTGTCCGAAGTTCGTGGATTTGGACGAGATGTTGACGGAGACGCGGCCGGAGCGGCTGATCGTGACGGCCTGGGACTACCAGCACCACGAATGCATCATCACGGGGATGCGTCACGGCTGCGACATCATCTGTGAGAAGCCGGTCACGATCGATGAGCAGAAGGCGCAGGCGATCTTGGATGCGCAGCGCGAGTATGGCCGTGACGTGATCGTGACGCACAATTATCGCTACTCGCCGCATCGTGGCAGGCTCAAGGAATTGCTACAGCAGGAGATCATCGGCGAGATTCGCAGCGTGGACCTGCATTGGAACATCTCGCATGGTCATCTCCAGCAGTACATGCAGCGTTGGCACGGAGAGCGGGACAAAGGTGGGACGTTGTGGGTGCACAAGGGGTCGC
Source organism: Longimicrobiales bacterium (assembly GCA_050732715.1). Taxonomy (GTDB): domain Bacteria; phylum Gemmatimonadota; class Gemmatimonadetes; order Longimicrobiales; family RSA9; genus JBOHRM01. Next base: position 6,340 of record JBOHRM010000729.1, on the reverse strand, counting down.
ACCATTTCGATCTGGTCAACTGGTGGCTGGACTCGGAGCCGGTCGAGGTGTTCGCGTGGGGCGCGCTCGAACGATTCGGGCGCAACGGCCCGTACCGCGGCGAGAAGTGCCGGACGTGCCCGCACCAGGGCGAGTGCGACTACTACTGGGACATCACGCGTGACGATCACCTCGTGCAGCTGTACGTGAACAACGAGCAGCACGACGGCTACATCCGCGACAACTGTGTTTTCCGAGAGAACATCAGCATCTACGACAAACACGCCGCGGTGGTGAAGTACGCGAACGGCGCGACTCTGAATTACTCGCTGATGGGCTCGAGTGATTTCGAGGGGTTCTGGCTGGCGTTCAACGGGACGAAGGGCCGGATCGAGGGGAGGGAAGGCCCGATGGTCGGGCGCCAGCGCTACCACGAATGGACGGTGGCCGTTCGGGACCAGGAGCCCGAGGTCATCCGAGTGGACTTCGAGTCGGGCGGCCACTCGGGCGGCGACCGCAGACTCAAGAGCATGGTTTTCGATCCAGCGGTGCCGGACCCGCAGGACCAGCGGGCCGACCTGCGGCAAGGTCTCATGGCGGTGCTGGTCGGTATCGCGGCGCGCACGAGCATCGACCGCGGCCAGCCCGTGCAGATCGCGGGCCTGACGGAGCTCGAGCCGATGGCGACGCGGCCGCGCGGGTGAGCCGCCGATGACGGGGCGTCGCGGGAATCGGCGCTCGAGGGCGCACGGCGTTGGCGTTGCTGCATCGCCACGTTGAGGCGTTAGCGGCCAAGCCGCCGGCACGTCCGGCTCGTTGCCATGCTGGTGCAGAAACGCGATCTCCGTTATCTTTGAACTGTCGCTGAGGCACGGTCCTCGAACGGCGACTTTGCCCGCGGCGTGCGCTCCCGCAAGCGCGCGCTCCGGGTGATTCATTTTTGGGGCTGGCAGCCTCTGACGGAGAATCGCGCCTCACGACGGCTGAGACCACCCACTCGCGGCACTCACGAAACAAACTGGACTCATCCATCCGGAGCCTCCGGCGGGAAGATACACGCTGGGGGGACCGGTAGGTTTTCTTCAAGGACACGATGGACATGGAGCAGAACGACAGACATATGTCGAAGCAGAACGGAACGGGGCGTTTCGAGTCGCTCGGCCTGAAACCCGAGCTGGTCGCGGCGGTGGCCCGGCTCGGGTTCGAGCGACCCACGGCGATCCAGAGCGCCGCCATCCCCGCTGCGCTGGAAGGGCGGCACGTGCTGGCGTGCGCTATGACCGGCAGCGGCAAGACCGCAGCGTTCCTGCTGCCGATTGTGGATCGACTGATGGATCAGGAACGCGGCGTGACGCGCGCATTGGTGCTTACGCCCACGCGCGAGCTGGCAGAACAGGTCACGCAGCATCTCGCCGATCTTACGGGCCGCGTAAACGTGAATGGCGCCGCGGTCTACGGCGGCGTGGGCATGCGCCCGCAAGAGACGGCGTTCCGGCGCGGGGTCGACGTGATCGTCGCGACGCCGGGCCGGCTGCTGGATCACTTCCAGTATCCGTACGCGCGTCTGAATGACATCGACGTGCTCGTGCTGGATGAGGCGGACCGCATGCTCGACATGGGGTTCCTGCCGGCGATCCGGCAGGTGCTCGGGCACCTTCCGCGCCGGCCGCGTCAGACGATGTTGTTCTCCGCCACGATTCCTGCACCGATCGTCGAGCTGTCGCGCCAGCTGCAGGATCGGCCCGTTGCAATCGATATAGGACGCGCGTCCGCGCCACCGAAGGGCGTGACCCAGGCGATCTACCCTGTGCCGGCGAATCTCAAAGTGGAGCTGCTTCTCGAGTTGTTGCGCCGCCGCGAGGTCGGCAATGCAATCGTGTTCTGCCGCACGAAGCATCGCGCGAACCGCCTCGCGGAGAAGCTGGAGAAGCAGGGCGTTTCTGTCGCGCGTATTCACGGCGGCCGCAAGCAGTCGCAGCGCTCCATTGCACTCGAGGGCTTCAAGAGGGGGCACTTCCAGATACTGGTGGCCACAGACATCGTGGCGCGCGGCATCGATGTCGAAGCGCTCGAGCACGTCATCAACTTCGACGTGCCCGCCAGCCCCGATGACTACATCCATCGCGTTGGGCGCACCGCGCGCGCGGAAGCGACCGGTGAAGCGTACACGTTCGTCGCGCGGGACGAAGAGGGTGCGGTCCGCGGGCTCGAGCGCGCGGCGGGACGGAAGATCGAGCGGCGCGTTGTGAAGGGCTTCGACTACAACGCACGCAGTGACGAACGTCTCGAGATCCCGCTCGAGGAGCGGCTTGCCGCGTGGCGCGCCCGCCGCGCCGATGACCGTGCCCGGGCGGCGGCCCGAGCAGAGCGCGCTGGCGTAACGAGAACGTCCACGCGCCCGCAAGCGCGCCACGCCAAGCCAGGCACCCCGGCGATGACGGCGGGCCGCGAAGGCACGAAGCCCCGGCGGCCAAGGCGCACAAAGACCGGAGTGGGCGGGCGCCGTGGTGCCCCTCGCACGCGCAAATGAGCCGCCCCTCACCCGTTGTTCCGGACGCGCAACTCGACGTGCGCGGCGAAAGCATCCGCTACGTCGACGCCCGTCGCGTCCTTCAGTCCGCGCCAGCCGGGGATTCCGTTCACCTCGAGTAGGAGGACGCCGCGTTCGGCGGTCGGGAGCAGGTCGACGCCCGCGTAGTCCGCTCCGACCGCGCGGGCCGCGCGGATGCTGAGCGACTCCCACTCGGGCGGCAAGGTGAGCCGTTCGGCGTGGCCGCCACGGGCGAGATTCGTCCGCCATTCGACGGCGCGGCGCTCGATCGCGCCGACCACCCGGTCGCCGACCACGAACGCGCGGACATCGCGTCCATCGTGCGGGATGAATTCCTGGACATAGTAGACAGCTCGCTCGAGCTCGAGCGCACGGAACACGCGATGTGCGATCTCTTCATCGCTGATGCGGACGATGCCACGGCCGTTCGCGCCGAACAGTGGTTTGACGACGACGTCACCGAGCGTGTGGAACGCGGCGATCGCATCATCGAGCCGCTCGGCCACGTACGTGCGCGGAGTGGGTAGTCCGGCCTCCTCGAGTAAACACGACGCGTAGTACTTGTTGACCGTGCGCTCGATCGTCGCCGCGGAGTTGATGACGGGTACGCCCTGCCGCTCGAGGCGGTGCAGCGCGTCGACGCGAAAGATGATCTGGTCGAGCGAGCCGCGCGGGATCGTGCGGACCAGCACGGCGTCGTACGTCTCGAGTACGTGGCTGGCGGCGGTGGTACGAGGTTGGGCGCCGATCACGCCGGTCATGCCGTCGATCGGCAGCACGGCGACGGTGTGCCCGCGCCGGACCATCGCGTTCTCGACGTCGCTCACGTGCCAGCCGCGGCCGTTGCTCAGGATCGCGACACGCATCGTCGTTGAGAACGCCTCTCTCAGCGTGCCGATGTTGAGACGGGGGCGCCGTTCTGCACGTGTACGTTCATCGCAGCGTCCGTACACTCATGCGAACAGCGACCTGCGCAGGATCTCGACGTTCAGCGCGCCCGCCTCGAACGTGCGGCCGCTCGCGAGGTTGTGAACGTGCACTTCCGCGGGGCTGAACAGTCCGGGATCGACCTTGTAGAAATCGCCCTCGTATCGCCGGAACAGCTCGTAGAACGGCGCGCCGTAGTCGGGTGAAGCCGACGACGGCACGCGCCGGACGATGTCGGCGAGCGTGTCATCCTCGGCGAGCACCGACAGGTGCACGATGCCGCCGTAGAGGACGCAGTCGTTGGTGCGGCCGATCGCGCGTACGTCGTTCTTCGCCACGGGCGCGAGGGGTGCGTAGCCGATCGCGCTCACGACGCGGCGTACATCGAAGCCGAGGTGATCGAGCTTGTGGAGGGCGGTCTCGACAACGCGCGCCGAAATCTGGACGCTGCCGGCGAGCGACGCGGTCGGTGCGGCGAGGAGCGTGAGGCGTTCGGTGGTGAGGTTCGCTTTCGCGGCGACCCATTGGGCGACGTCGTCACCGGGCGGCGATCGCGTCTCGAGCACGAGCACGCCGCGCGCCGGTGTGGGCTCAGCGTAACCGATGCGCTCGTAGAGCTCGCGTTCCACTCGCGCGGCGGCGCGAAGCGGCCCCGAGCCCATGGCGAAGTAGCCCTGGGGTTGAATCGCCCAACCCGCGTACTGCGAGCCGAGGCAGGAGACGGTGGCGTGGTCGGTGCGGACGCACACGCCGGGCAGGCGCAGCGGGTTCGCATTCCAGTCCGTGAACGTGACGTAGCCGAGGCCGCCCATGCACGCCTCGACGAGGAGCCTGCCCGCTTCGAGGCCGCCGGGCACCGCGATACCGCAGTCGATGACGCGGGCGCCCGCATCGAGATCGGACACGGCGACGCCGAGCGCGGCGGCGTCCGCGGCCATTCGCTCCGCTATCGCCGCGGCGCGGTCGTTCAGTCGAAGTGCAGCGCGGTCGGCCGTCGTCAGCTGTCCGTCCATATCAGTATCTCGCCTCTTGCGAGCTCGGTCAGATCACCCGTGTAGCGCCGGTACCGCCCGTTCATGAACCGGTCATCGAAGCGCATGCCGTGGCGGTCTCGGAGTGTGCGAAGATAGAGCGGCAGGAACGGGGGGCGATAGGTGCATGCGTAACGGTACGTCGGCAGCGGCTCGATGTCGCCGTACGCCACGATGCTGCCACGTTTGAGACCCGCGCCGGCGCGGCGGCCGGCATCGCCGAAAACGAGGATCGAGCCGGCGATCATCCCAGCACCGGCGTAGTCGCCCGTTCCGCCGCCCACCGCGATCAGACCGCGCCGCATGATGTCACCGAGGAAGTCGCCGGCATCGCCGCGTAAGATGAGAGCGCCGCCGCTCATGCCGCGCCGGCTGCCAGCATAGGCTGCGCCCGCGTGCGCGCCCGCGCGGCCCTGAACGTCGATGACGCCGCCGCGCATTTCGGCGCCGACCCAATCATCCGCATCTCCTTCGATGCGGATATGCCCGCCGCTCATGCGTGCCCCCGCGTGCGTTCCCGCGTGGCCCTCGATCACCAGGCGCCCGCCCGCCATCTCCTCGCCCAGCCGTTTGACGCTCGCGAGCGCGTCGCCGGTCACGCGCACGTCGTCGCCGTAGCCGCCATCGATATCGAACCAGTCACCGAGCGGGACCGGCTCGTTGCCGTGCCACACGGTCAGTCGCCCGATCTCGGCCGCGCTCATGGCGGGGAACGCGTCCGGCCGCACGCACGGCGCCTCGAGCGGCACGGCCGGCCGGGCACGGAGGGCGAGCGTCACGCGGGGCATGTTTCGAGTTCCGGGTTCCGAGTTCCGGGTTATACGAGGTCGCGCAGGTGAAAGTGATGGCGGCCGAGCTCGCCGCCGTAGTTGCCCGCGGAGATCTCGATGATGCCTGGCCGGCACGCTGCGCGGATGCCGGCGGCGAGCGCGGGTTCGATCGCCGCCGCGTCGAGTCCGTTGACCACGATCTCGAGCGCCGCGTTCGCGTCGTCGGGGAGCTCGCTCGTGATGCCGAGCCGGCCGCGCAGCGTCGGGCAGTACGCGTCGTTCGTCGTCGCGCGCAGCGCCTTGTAGCGGCGCGATCCCACCTTGCTGCCGCTGCGCACGATGCCGCCGGGGAAGGGGAGAACCACGCCGGGACATCCGCGCATCGCGACGACGGCGGCCTCCGCGGCGTCGAGCGCGGCCTCGGCATCGGCCGCGAGGATGAGGAAGTTGCCGCCCGCGATCGCAGGCTGTGCACCGAATCGTTCCTCGACGAGGAACTCGCCCTCCATGACGGGAACGCGCCAGTACCGACGGCCGTCGAGCACCTTGCTCGACTGATGCCCGTCGCCGAAAAAGCGAAGCTGTCCTCCGACGACGACGCGTTCGGCGGCGTCCGGCAGTCCGTCGAAGCACGCACTGGTCGCACAAGTGAGCACGGTCTGTCCGACGCGCTCGCTGAGGCGCTTCTCGACGCCGTCGCGGCTGAACGCGAACAGCAGCACGCTCACGCCCGGGCGCCCGTCCGGCGTGCGGTCCGGCGGCAGCTCGGCCTCGATGCCCGCTTCGACCTTGCAGCCGATCACGGACGTGGCGAAGCCGGTCATCGATCGGCCCGCCTCGCGCGCCCACTCGAGTGAGCGGGCCGTGATGATCGCGCGCGTGGCCCACATGTCGAACGCCTCGGCGAACGTGTCGCGGATGCGTACGCCGTCGATCTCGATTGCGGGTTCCGCGTTCCGGGTTCCGGGTTCCGCGTTGTTCGTTCGCAGGTCCATACACGCGCTGCGCGAGGAGCTCGTTCAGCCGGCGCGGGTGGCTATCGGCTCGGCACGCTCGATCTCGTCATCGTCGATGCGATAATC
>JBOHRM010000728.1:0-2245 GCA_050732715.1 Longimicrobiales bacterium | reverse complement strand
CGAGGCGGCGTCCCCACCGCACTGGTTCGCGCGACGGAAGGCGTCAGCCCCGCCATCTCGGCGCTTCGCCGTGGCATCAACGCGCTACATGCCACGCGGTCTGGAGTCAGTGTCCAATGACTAGCCGTCGCGGGACTCCAACGCGCCGCACGCGACAAAACTTCGCGGCGGGCGCCGTAGTCGTTGCGACGCTTACGGGAGCGGCCGCGGCGGCGCTCGGCGGCTCCGGCGTGCACGTCCTCGGCGCCGGCGCCTACATACTCATCGTGCTTGCCGCGCTCTTCTTCCCAGCAGCGATCATCGCTCCGGTGATCGCAGGCCAGCTGTTGGCCGCGAACATTCTGTTGCGCGGAGACGGCCACGCGCTGGTCCTTCTCCCCGTGGTTGCCGGCGTGATCGCGACCGCCGAGCTGATCTCGGTGGTCACCCGGCTGCACACCACGCCCGAACGCGACCCCGCCCCCGACCGCCGTCGGGCCGGCGTTGCTGTGCTGATCGGAGGGAGCATCTTCGCGGTGGTGGCACTCGCCGGCCGTCTGCCGGGCCCGACCGGTATCATGGCGATCGCCTTCGCCGCCGCGGCGTGCCTCGTTTTGGCGCTGCTGCTCGCAGGCGACACGCGTGCGAGCGCCAGGCGAGCGGCCGCGCCCGTCGGCGGTGAGCCGCGTCGACCTGACGCATGACCACAGCCGCGATCTCTATCCGTTGCGAATGAGTGACGCCGCGAGACCGGCGAATGTCCCGCGCGTCGACCTCACTGCGCCAGCGGCCTACGGAGGTGCAGGTGTCCAACGAACGTGAGCCGCAGGAGAACTGCGTGTTCTGTCAGATCGTCGCTGGTGAATCACCGGTCAGCACGATCTACGAGGACGACCAGACGCTCGCCCTGATGACCATCGGGCCCGTCACGCCCGGCCACGCGATGGTGATCCCCAAAGTGCACGTCCCGTACATGGACGATCTCGACGAGGACCTGGGCGCGCACGTGTTCCGCGTCACGCAGCGCGTGGCGAAGGCAATTCGTTCATCGGGCGTGCGTTGTGAGGGGATCAACCTCTTCCTGGCCGACGGCGAAGCGGCGTTCCAGGAGGTATTCCACTTCCACCTTCACGTCTTCCCGCGCTACGAAGGCGATGGATTCGGGATCAAGGCGGACTGGTCGAACAAGCCGCCACGCAGCGAGCTCGATCGTACGGCCGGGTTGATCCGTCAGGCCTACGAGCGGCTGTTCACCGATCGCTGACCGCCCGGCGAAATATCATCAGTCGATCACCTCGAGCATTCGAGCGAGAACGTGCCACGGGATGTCCGCCTCGCGTTTGTAGCGCGCCGCGCAGGTCCAGCCGTCGGGCGATACGCCGCGGCTCCCGTTCGCGCGCACGAGCGCCTCGAGCGCGGCTTGCGGCAGACGCGGCGGTCTGTCGGGTACGGGTAACCCTCTCGGCGTGTAGAACGTGGGCGCGCCGCCAGGCGGGAACTGGATCGTGTAGCCCTCTTCATGCACGAGGCGATGGTGGACACGGCACATCAAGAAAACAGTTGGTGAGGCTCGTTTCTCCTCCGTCCGCCCAGTGTACAACGTGATGCGCTTCGACGAACCGCGAGCCACAACCCGGGAACCGGCAGCCGCCGTCGCGAATCTCGAGTGCACGACGCAGCGCCGGCGAGATCGTCCGCGTCCTGCGCCGCACATCCAGGATCGCGCCGTCGCCGTCACGCGTTACGCGTACAACGCCGGCATCACATGAGAGCCGCCGCGCAGTTTCGGGCGATAGCCGCGTGCCATCCGTGAGCTCGGACCGCCCCGACTCGACGCCGCTCCGGAGTGTGTCGTTGTCGACGTGCACAACAACCTGGTAGTGCGCGGCACGGCTTCCGCCCAACGCCAGTCGTGACGCTTCCGCGGAAGCGTGCTCCGACCCTCGCCGTGGCGACTGTGTACGGCCCGAGGTGGGTGCTGCCTCTCCAGAGCGCCCGCCTACCTCATCGCCCATCGCATTGCCACGCGCCTCCGCCGCTACGCGCGAAACGCCGTCGGCCCTAACGGCTCGCGATGGGTGGCGCTCGATCGCGGAAATCACGGGAGAGGCGCGGCCACCGTGTATGGCGAGTGCTCGGGACGCTTCCGCGGAAGCGTTCGAGGAATCGCTCTCGCCGCCAGTGCCGAACGACCCGCGTTGTTCGGCGCTGGCGTTTCCACAATCGTCCGCACGAACAGTTTCGGGCGCTTCGCGCGCTTCCGCGG
>JBOHRM010000727.1:0-8240 GCA_050732715.1 Longimicrobiales bacterium | reverse complement strand
CTACGGCGTGGCGGTAGTGGCGTTCCGCGGCCGCCCAATCCCATTCGAAGTTTTGCGCGATCTGGCCCAATGCGGCGTGCGCATCGCCGAGGGTGGGGTCGAGGGCGAGCCCCTTCTCCGCCGCGGCCTTTCCCTCGGCGACCGATCGTGCGACCGGCCACGCCACCGCGTCGAACAGCGGCAGGACGGCGTGTGTCATCGCGAGACCGGCGTACGCTTGCGCGTAGTCGGGATCGGCTTCGATCGCATCGCGGAACAGTCGTTCCGCTTCGGCGAGTGCCGCGGCGCCGCGGCGATGGAAGCGATGACGCGCGAGCAGGTAGAGGTCGTGCGCGTCGATGTTCACCGTCGGCCGCGCCGCGCTCGTCGCGTCATCCTCGCCGTCGAGCGTAAGCTCGAGCTGCGTCGCGATCGCGCTGGCGATCTCATCCTGGATGGCGAACACATTGGTGAGCTCGCGGTCATACGTCTCCGACCAGAGATGGAAGCCGGTTTCTCCGTCGATCAGCTGGCCGGTGATCCGGACCCGGTCGCCCACCTTCCTGACGCTGCCTTCGAGCACGACCTCGACGCCGAGCTGTCGCGCGATCTCGGGTACGGGCTCGTCGCGACCCTTGAACGCGAACGACGATGTGCGCGCGGCGACCTTGAGCCCCGCGAGCTTTGCGAGATGGTCGAGCAGCTCCTCCGTGACGCCGTCCGAGAAGTATTCGTTCTCTCGGTCGCCGCTCATGTTCACGAACGGCAGCACCGCGATCGCCGCTACCACCGCCAACGTGGCTCGCAGACATCCACCAGCCTGCTCCCGCGATCGCCAGCACGAGCACCGCGCCGGCGACCGCAATCCGGCCGGCGTACCCGCCGGGCGGGCCGCGCGCGGCCGGGCTGGTGCCGGGCTGGCTTTCGGGCGGCGAATCGGGCGTTCGCCTCACGCCCTCGGGCGTGATGTCGAATGCCCACGCGAGCGCGAGCGCGACGGGGAAACCGAGCAGCGCCAGGACGACGATCAGCTGAGTGGTCCGTGTGGGCGCGTCGAGCACCGGCAGAATGGTGGCCGAGACCTGGATCACGAGCCAAGCCACCACGGCGTAAGCGGCCGCAACGCGGAACACGCGGCGACGCTTCAGCTCGAGGAGCAGGCGGTTGAACGGGTTCGGGCGCTCGACCATACGGGGGCACTCGAAGAACGGACTCGATCGGGCCGCTATCGTCTACGCTCCCAATATCGGCGAAGCAGCGGCGGTCGAGCAAGCTCAGCCGATCGGACGCGGCCTCAAATCTCCCACTGGTAATGCACGAGGAACGCGACGTACGGCTCGCCGTCCACGTATTCGATGCCGACCGCCCACGTGTTCCAGTCGAGCTCTTGGGCCGGCGATGCGGCACGGTAGAGCACGTAGTAGTTGATGTTGGCGTACTCGAACGGCCAGATGCGATAGCCGGCCGAGCCGCCGCTGCCGTTCTCGATGTCGTTGCAGTGATGCGTGACGGTCCCCGCGTAGAGCCGGTCGAAGAGCGGCACGGCGACGTCGTCGAACGAGCCGGTGATCGGGAAGCCGGTCCCGTCGGCGACGCCCCAGTCGCGTTGCGCACGCGCCGTGAAGATGCTCGCGACCTCTGCCCGGGTGTAGCGCACCTCGGGGTTCCACCAGTGGCGACGGACGACGAGTCCATGGTGCGGGCTCGTCAGCGCGGCGAATGCCGGACCGTCACGCGCTTTCACGGCGAGTTCGAAATCGGCCAGCAACGCATCGACTCGCGCGTCGTCGCAGAAATCGCCAGGCGCAGCCTGCTCGGTGATGAAGTAGGAATTCACCCAGCCGACATCGCCGTCGGGCAACCGGATTTCCAGCCAGCGTTGCCCTCCCGATGCCTCTGCCCCGCCGGTAGGAATCAAGTTCCTCGTGTGTGGCTGTAGCTCCGCGACCACGGCGTTGCCGACGCCCGCGCCAGAACGGACGCTGAGCACATCGTCTTCACCCACGAGAACGACGGCTAGTGTCCCGGCACGCAGACTCGGTACCGTATCGGCCGGCGGCCGCGCCGGGCCGGAATCGGACCGCGCGTGGCGGGAATCGGACGCCGCGGAATCGCCCGGAGCGGCTGCTGTCGCAGTGGCGGCATCCCGCGTCTGCGAGGGCGAGCCCGAACAGGAAAACGCCAGCGTAGTGAAAGCGAAAGCGCCGAACGTTCTGGAGACACGGCTGAGTATGATGCTCGACATTGCGTTCTGGCGGGGTGGTCTTTCGGGAATCTGGTGAACGGCCGGACCGCCTGCAACCGGAGTGAGGCGCGGCAACCGCGCCTGCGCGGCGCCCGACGAGACCCCCGCCGTTGAAGTCGGCGGCTATCGTCACCGGCCTAGGTTCACCTCGCGGTCACGCGGTCACTGAGACGGCTTGCAACAACGCTCGTAGCTTCTGCTCCGTGTCGGTCTCCGCGACCGGCACATAGGTGACGAGCTGGACGGGGCCGAGTGGCTCGCCCGCGACTTCGACCATGGTGTACTCGAACGTCAGCAGCCCGGCCTCCTGGTGCTCGTACCGTTTCACGCCACCGCTCGGAAGCTGCACGTTGTGCTCGTTCCACCAGGTCGCGAACTCCGGGCTCTGCGCGCGGAGCAGCTCGATCACCTCGTTATACCACGGGTCGTCGACATTGTGGGCGTGCTTTGCCCGAATCTTCGCCACACAGTCCCTCGCGTGCAGCTCCCAGTCGACCAGCGTACGCCGCATGCGCGGATTCAGGAACGACTGATAAAGAGCATTGCGCTCGATCCCCTCCATTGCCGCGAGGTCGCCGAAGATCACGGTCGCGCCCTGATTCCAACCGAGAATGTCCCATCGCTCACCGATCACCCACGCGGGACAGTGATCGAGGCGATCCAGCAGGCGCTGGAGTCGCTGCGTGATCGACGCGGGCCGGGGGCCGCCGTTCGTGTCGCCGTTCATCCCGTGCCCGCACAATGTGAGCAGATGCTGGGTCTCGCCCGGCTCGAGCTGGAGTGCGGCCGCTATGCTCTGGAGCGTCTGCACAGACGGCGTCACATCGCGCGCCTGCTCCAACCACGTGTACCACTCCGTGCTGACGCCGGCCAGCGCGGCGACCTCGCCGCGTCGAAGCCCCGGCGTCCGGCGCCGGCCCGCACGCGGCAGCCCGACCTCCTCAGGCTGCCGCCGACTCCGTCGGGTCCGGAGGAACATCGCGATCTCCCTCCGACGATCTTCGCTCAACATGTCGATGCTGGTCCGAGTGGATTGCAGGTTGCGAGCTCGGCGTGGTGCGGCGGCTGGGAGTCAGCCGGCGCGTCACGTCTCGGCTCATGAAAACCCGTCACGGGAACCGCCAGTTCCAGGATGATCCGTTCCTTATCCCTGGATCACCGCCGCGGTATACTCGGGCCGTTCGGCGGGTGTGGTCGCCTGCCGAAGATCGCGACTCAACCAGGAACAGAGATGAGCCAATCCAACACGAGACTCGATTCGTATCGCCTGCTGGGGCGTTCCGGCCTGCGCGTTTCTCCGTTGTGCCTGGGCGCAATGACGTTCGGCAGCGATTGGGGCTGGGGCGCCGGTGCAGACGAGTCCCGCCGCATCTTCGATGCCTACGTCGACCGCGGCGGCAACTTCATCGACACGGCGAATCAGTACACGAACGGCACGTCGGAGCAGCTATTGGGCGAGTTCGCCGAAGGCAAGCGTGAGCGCCTGGTCATCGCCACGAAGTATACGCTGACCACGCGTGCCGGGGACCCGAACTCGGGCGGCAACCATCGGAAGAGCATGGTGCGCTCGGTCGAACAGAGCTTGACGCGGTTGAAGACGGACCGCATCGACCTTCTCTATCTCCATGCCTGGGACGACACGACGCCGGTGGAAGAGATTCTACGCGGAATGGACGACCTCGTTCGATCCGGCAAGGTGCTCTACGTGGGCATCTCGGACACGCCGGCGTGGCAGGTCGCGCGCATGCAGGCCATCGCCGATCTGCGTGGCTGGTCACCCCTGATCGCACTGCAGATCGAGTACAACCTGATCGAGCGTACGGTCGAACGTGATCTGATCCCGATGGCGCGCGAGCTGGGGCTTGGCGTGATCCCGTGGTCGCCGCTGGCGAGCGGCGTGCTCACGGGCAAGTACAGCCGTGCCGACCTCCCGTCCGGCGATGCGTCGGCGGACCCGGCGGGCACGCGCAAGAACGTCGCCGCGTCGAACGCGTCGTTGACCGAGCGTGGCCTCGCGATCGCCGAGGCCGTCGGCGACGTCGCGCGCGAGGTCGGCAAGTCGCCCGCGCAAGTCGCGCTCGCATGGACGCTGCTCAATCCGGCGGTCGTTTCGCCGATCGTCGGCGCCAGGACGGCGGCTCAGCTCGAGGAGAACCTGCACGCGCTGGACGTGTCCCTCTCGGACGAGCAGCGAGCGCATCTGGACGCGGTCAGCGCGATCGAGCTCGGGTTCCCCCACGACTTCCTGAAACGGCCAATGGTCCGGCAGGTCATGTTCGGCGACGTCGAGCTCGCCGCGCGCGCTTGACGCGATAACGTCCATGAGCGGGCGGCTTCACACACATGTCATTGACAGCGCAATGATTGATATATAAACTATTGGCATGACGACGAAACGTGGCCGCGCGCGGGCGCCGCGGCTCGTGGAGAAGGCGCTGGTCGACCTGTTGGGCGCGGCGGATCGCGTGAAGGCGGCGATGGCGGCCGTGGTCGAGCCGTACGGCATCACCGCTCAGCAGTACAACGTTCTGCGAATCCTGCGAGGGGCCGGTCCGGAGGGCCTGCCCACGCTGGCGATCGCCGAACGAATGTTGGAGCGCTCGCCGGGCATCACGCGGATGATCGACCGGCTCGAGGCGAAGGGACTGGTCACGCGCGAGCGCCGGGCGAACGACCGCCGCTGCGTCGATTGCCGCATCACGGCGGCTGGCTCGCGACTGCTCGCCGAGCTGGATGAGCCGGTGGACGAGGCGGATGCTGCCGCGTTCGCCACGCTGAATCGGACCGAGCTCCGGCAGCTCACGGCGCTGCTCGAGCGCGTCCAGCCGGAAAACTCGACCTAGATCGCCTTGCAGGGAACACGTCTGCATGCTTGAGCATTTAGTTGATTGATCAATAATTGTCTGGAAAGGAGAATCGGAGAAATGTGGGATAGACTCATGGAGACGACGGGCGGGCGGGTCGCGACGCTGCTACGCCTCGCGCTGGGACTGGTGATGCTGCCACACGGCGCCCAGAAGCTGCTCGGCTGGTTTGGCGGTCCGGGCGTCGCGGGCACGATCGGGCATTTTCGGCACGACTTCAGCATCCCGGCGGTCGTGACGCTGCTGGTCATCGCCGCGGAGTTCTTCGGTGCGCTGGCGCTGATCGCCGGGTTCATGACGCGTTTCAGCGCGGCGAGCATTGCGCTGGTCATGCTGGGCGCGGTCTACTACGACCATTGGCATGTCGGCTTCTTCATGAACTGGTTCGGCCAGCAGGCGGGCGAGGGGTTCGAGTATCACATTCTGGCGATCGCGCAAGCGTTGGCGCTCGTAGTTCTGGGCGGTGGCTGGCTCAGCATCGACGCCCTGCTGCATCGCCGGCGTGCGGCAGCGGTCTATGCCTCAGGAGCGCAGGCCGCGCACAGTGCGCGCCGCGATCCGGCCGGCGCTCGCAGTGCGCCCTTCGCTTCGTCGGCCTAGGCGCCGGTGCAGGGCCACGGCGCTCCGAGGGCGTGCCGTTCTAGCGGATCAGCAGGTCGAGTGGGATATGGAGTCGCTCGCGGAGCGCCAGGGCCTGGCCCTTCGACATCTCACGTACACCCTTGAGAAAGTCGGATAGACGACTGCGCCCGCCGAGCAACTCCGCGAGCTCGCGGCGAGTGACGCCATGGACCTGTGCCATCTCCTCGACGATCTCCTGCGGGCTCGCGTCACCCAGTCGGGCCCTTCCTCCTCCTCGAACGCCTCGATCAGCACCGACAGCAACTCGAGCGTCGTATTCCGCCGAACCGGGCGGCGGATCGATATCGAGCAACTCGTCCACGCGCGCCAGTGCCGCTTCGAACTCCGCTTCGTCACGAAGCACGTGCGGATGCGTGAAATCCAGACTCACCGACATCATCATAACCCTCCCGCGTCGATGTCGTTGTACTCTTCGTGTGTCCCGATCCACCAGACGTAGATGCGTCGAGAAGCCGGCGCGAAGTGGCGCGAGCGCGCGAGCGAGTAGAGGGGAGAATGCCCCGATCCCACCGGGGAGGCGCCGCGCTCGGGGCCACACGCAGCACCAAAAGCGAATCAAGATCGCCGCCGCCGGCCGGCATTCGCGAGCCTGCCCATCACATACTCGCGGAGCACGCGGTTGATCTCGGTCTGGTAGCCGCGCTCCGCGTTCGCCTTGAACCAGGCGATGATGTCTTTGTCGAGCCGGAGCGTGATCTGCTGCTTGAGCGCGCGGTAGTACTCGCTCGGTCCGGAGACGCCGCGCACTGCACGCGCCCACATCTCGTCTGTGATCTCCGGGATGTCGCTCAGGTCGATATCTCGTTCGTCGAGCGCATCGAGCCGCTTGCGTTGCTCCGGCGTGAGCGGCGGCGGGTTCTTCGGGTCAAGGGTGACCCTCACGATATCGTCGCCTTTCTTTCGGCTCCGCTTGGCGCGCGCTGATGATGCTGATCGTCTGGTCATCGTTCGGGCCCGGATACGTGTGAACCACTACCAGTGTTTTCGGGCCGACCATCCCAATGGCGACCCATCGCTCGTCGTACGAGCGAACGCTTTCCAGCGTCAGGATATGAAGCGGGTCGCTCCATACCTGAACCGCGTCCTCGAAGGCGACATGGTGCTTGGCAAGGTTCTTCCGTGCCTTGTCCGGGTCCCACTCAAACTGCAACCCTTCGCCCTCCATTACGATATTGTAGCTACGTCCTGACGGCAAGACAAGTGGCAGGTGAGGCAAAGAATGAAGGGTCGGCGGCGCAAGCGACCGACCGCACTGGTCCACGAGGCGTATCTGCGCCTGACGCAGCGCGAGGAGCTCACCCCCGGCGATCGCGGCCATTTCTTCGCGCTGGCGGCCCAGACCATGCGCCGCGTGCTGATCGACCATGCGCACCCGCAAGCGCAAGAAGCGCGGCTCGGGCCAGGTCCCGGAATCACTCGACGACGACTTTGCGACCTTGCTTGGTGACGACGTCACCGACGAGCTGATCGCGCTCGATGGCGCGCTCGATCGGTTGGCGGCGGCGAGCCCGCGCGCGACGCGTGTGGTCGAGTGCCGCTTCTTCGCCGGCCTCACGCTGCAGGAGACGGCCGACGCGCTCGACGTCTCATTGAAGACCGTGCAGCGCGACTGGCTGCTCGCACGCGCATGGCTTCGCAAAGAGGTCGGCCACGCCACGCTCGGACACGAGCTCGATCTCAGCGCGGCAGGCGACGAGCCGCGCCAGCCATACTGACGGTTTCGGGTCGGTCATACATGCCGGTCGCGGGGGCCTTGCGATGGTTGAAACTCGGAACCCGGAACCGACGGCGCCGTAGGCGACGGACGTCGACGTAGGGGGGGTGGGAAAATGGAGTGGGGAGTCCACTCGAACCCCGGAACCGTATTCACGGCTCGCGCGGCGGCGCGGCCGTGGAAGGATCGACGGCGGGCGGTGTGACTCCAGCTGCCAGCGACTCGAACACCGCGGCCTGCTCGGGTTTGTCCCAATCCCGATAGAGCCGATAGAGCCGTGGATACATCTCGGTCACGTTCGGGTCGTTCTCGTTGCCGCGCGCGCGATGGATCGCCAGCGCGTCCAGGAACAACGGTTCCGCCTCGCCGTAGCGACCCGATTCGTACAGCAGCTCTCCGAGCGTGACCTTCGTGGTCGCCACGCGCGGGTGCTCGGGCCCGAGCGATTCAATGTTTACGTCGATGGCCTGACGAAGCATTGCATTCGCTCCCTCGCGGTCTCCTTTCTCCTTCAGTAGGACGCCGAGATTATTGAGGGTCGCCGCTACTGAGGGGTGCGTTTCGCCGAGCAAGCTGCGCCGCATGGCGAGGGCTTCCTGGTAGAGCGGCTCGGCGGCATCGTAGTCGCCTTTTTCCTTCAGCAACGCGCCCAGGTTGTGCAACGTCAGAGCGACATTCGGATGGTCGTCGCCGAGGAGCGTGCGCCACAGCGCCAGCGTCTCGCGATAGAGGGGTTCAGCGGCGTCGTAGTCGCCTTTTCCTTTCAGGAATCCGGCGAGGTTGTTGAGTACTAACG
>JBOHRM010000726.1:0-2521 GCA_050732715.1 Longimicrobiales bacterium | reverse complement strand
AGCCGGCACCGGCCCAACCCGCCCAGCCGAGGGCGGAGACGCCGCCGCCGCCGGCCCGCGCGCCGAGCTCCGTCGCCGAACGCATCAGTCCACGCATGTCCGACCCGCGGTTGTTCGATCGGCCGGCGCTGCCGGACGAACCACCCGTGCACCGTGACGAGATCGTGCGCCGGCGCATCGCCACCAGTATCGACGCATGGAACGATTCGGTGCGGCTCGCGGAACAGGCCGCCGCCAAGGCGGTCGACTGGACCGTGAAAGACGGCGAAGGCGGTCGCTGGGGCGTGTCTCCCGAGGGCATCCATCTCGGCTCGTTCACCCTGCCGATCCCCGTCCGATTCTCGACGCCGCTCGGTCGTCGCGAAGGGGCCGCCGCCGCCCAGCAGAACTGGAGCGACATTCAGTTGCAGCGCGGGCGCGCGGCGGCACAGGAAGACATCAAGGATCGAATCAAGGCGATCCGCGCGCGCAAGGAAGCCGAGCGCCGCGACACGACCCGCGGCGGCGGCGGGTCCTGAAGCCGGCACGCCACGCCCGCGGCTCACCCCGCCGGCGGCTCACCTCAGCTGCGGCTCACTTCGCCCGCGGCACCCCGAACTCGCCACGAAGAACAGCCACGCCACGAACGTCGGCCCGCGAGTTGCGGGTGAAGACCGTCTCGGCATCAGCGCACTCACGGTCGACCATCGGCGAGCTACGCCCAACTCGTGGTGGCTGTTCCGCCGAGATGTGGGCTGATATTCGCATGCGATGCCAAGTCCCAAATCGGCGCGACCACGTGACCGAGATGGGAGGTATGGCGATCGGTGATTGGTTCAACGCCGGTTTGCTCGAAGGGTCGAGATAGATATTTGGGGAGATCAATGTTGCGACAGTTCAGAGGGTGGAACGCCCCCACCGGGACCGTCCCGAGCGCGCTGGCCCTGGCACTGGGCGTGTCCGCTGGGGTGGCCGCGTATTTCGTGTGGCGCAAGCGCTCACGCGGGCGCGAGGTCGAGTTGCCGTCCGACCTGGCGCAGATCGAGGAGAGCGCGGTGGCGGCGCTGAGCAACGATTCGCGCGTCGGCCATCGGGCCATTGAGGTGGCCGCGGTGAGTGCGGGGATCATCGAGCTGACCGGCGATGTCGAGACCATCGAAGAGGCGCATCACGCCGTCGGCATCGCACAGAACGTCGACGGCGTGCACACCGTGATCAATCGGCTCATGCTCGATGAGCCGGAACGGCATTTCGCCGCGACGCGCAGCCGCTTCTTCGCCGGCGATGCCGCGCTGCACGGAGCAAACTGGGAGGGGATGAACCTCGGCATGGGGCAGCGTCGCCAATCGCAGCGCACGGAACCCGACCGTCCTGATGACCACGTTCGCGCGATCGATCGAGCACTCGAGCCCGACGCGCCCGAGGCGTACGCCGAGCCTCCCGCGGGTGAAGGTACCGACGCCGGCTCACCCCAGCGCGACGAGCGATACGGCGACGAGGAGGACCGGGGCCCCTAAACTACCCCGTTTCGTCAGCACGGCGACGTATAGACCGGCTCATCTGAGGAATCGAGGAATCCAGGAATTTCACTCCACCTCCTGGTTTCCTGGGTTCCTCATGATTCGTCTCGCTGTGATTGCGTGACCGTACTTCTGAAATCGAGTGCCAAGCCCGCCGGAGTCGGCGACCGGCGACCCGCGACCCGCAACCCGCCAACCCTCGCGAAGCGAGCCGTTTGACGCCGTGCACGGGTTCTCCGTAACGTTCCGCGCTCAGTGGAGTAAGAACGACCGAGATGCGCGAAGCCCTTCCTCCGCAGTACGATCCGAGCCGGATCGAAGCGCGCCTCTACCAGGGTTGGGAGGCGCGCGGGTATTTCCGCGCGGATCCCGAGCGTGTGGTGAGCGCGGCTCGGGAGCCGTACGTCATCGTCATCCCTCCGCCGAACGTGACAGCTGTGCTGCACATGGGGCACGGCCTGAACAATACGATCCAGGACGTGCTCATCCGGTGGCAGCGGATGCGGGGCAGGGAGGCGCTGTACCTGCCGGGCACGGACCACGCGGGTATTGCGACGCAGAACGTGGTCGAGCGGCTGATCGCGCGCGAAGGCAAGACGCGCAACGACTTGGGCCGCGAGGCGTTCGTCGAGCGCGTCTGGGAATTCGTGAACGAGACCGGCTCGACGATCCTCGAGCAGCTGCGTGCGATCGGGTGTTCGTGTGACTGGAGCCGCACGCGTTTCACGTTCGAGCCGAAGCTCTCGCGCGCGGTTCGGCACGTCTTCGTCAGCCTCTACGAGAAGGGCCTCATCTATCGCGGCAACTACATCATCAACTGGTGTCCGCGCTGCTTGACCGCTCTCTCCGACGAGGAGGCGGAGACCGAGGAAACGCTCGGCAAGCTGTACCACCTGCGTTACCCGGTGGTCACGCGCGGCGGCGAGGATCTGCCGCGGCTGCCGGACGGGCGGCCGTACATCGTGGTTGCGACGACGCGGCCGGAGACGATGCTCGGTGACACGGCCGTCGCCGTGCACCCG
>JBOHRM010000725.1:0-5924 GCA_050732715.1 Longimicrobiales bacterium | reverse complement strand
CGCGTGTCGCTGCCGCCGTGCTCGAGCCAGGCGCGGCTGCCGACGCGGACGGTGCGGCCTTCGACCGTCGCCTCGACGCCGAGCCCGCTCGCCGAATCGAACGCGGCCGCTTCGGGAATCGCGATGCCGCGCTGGCGCGCGCCGTCGACGATCGCGTGCGCGAGCGCATGCTCCGAGCCGACCTCGGCGGCCGCGGCGAGACGCAGCAAGTCGGTCTCGGCGGCCGGTCCGGATCGCCACTCCGGGACGGGCACGATGTCGACGAGTGAGGGGCGGCCCTCGGTCACGGTGCCGGTCTTGTCGAGAACCACGACGCCGACGTTGCCAGTGGTCTCGAGGCTCGCGCCGCCGCGGAACAGCACGCCGCGCTCCGCCGCGGCTCCGGTGCCGGCCATGATCGCGGTCGGTGTGGCGAGCCCCAGCGCGCACGGACACGCAATGATCAAGACTGTCACGAACGCGACGAGCGCGAACAGCAGCGCCGGTGACGGGCCGAAGCCGTACCAGACGCCGAAGCTCACGGCGGCGATCGCGACGACGATGGGCACGAAAACACCGGTCACGCGGTCGGCAATGCGCTGGATCGGTGGCCGCGTCGACTGCGCCTGCTCGACCAGGCGCACGATCTGCGCGAGCGCGGTGTCGCGACCGACACGGGTGACGCGGAATCGGAACGAGCCACTGCCGTTCATCGTTCCACCTACGACGTTATTGCCCTCGGCCTTCTCGACGGGGGTGGGCTCGCCGGTCAGCATCGACTCATCGACCGTGCTGCGGCCACTGACGACTGCGCCGTCGACGGGTATACGCTCGCCGGGCCTCACGACGATGACGTCGCCCACGGCGAGCGCCGCGATCGGCGTCTCCCTCTCGTGGCCGTCGCGGATCACGTGCGCATGCCGCGGCTGGAGTCGCAGCAGGCTCCGAATCGAGTCCGAGGCGCGCGCCTTCGCCCTCGCCTCGAGCAACTTGCCGAGCAGCACCAGCGCGAGAATCAACGAGACCGCCTCAAAATAGACCGCCGCGGGCAGCCCGGCGCGCGTGAACACGCCGGGCGCGATGGTCGCGACCACGCTGTACGTGAACGCGGCGCCCGTGCCCAGCGCGATCAGCGTGTTCATGTCCGCGGCGCGGTTGAGCACGCCGCTGTACGCCGCGCGGAAGAACGGCCGGCCCGACCAGAACAGCACCGGCGCGGTCAGTACCATCAGCGTCCAGCGCAACGCATCGGGTGAAGCCGTGGCGAGCGCGGGGAACGCGGCGGCCAGCGCGCGCGCGAAAGGCTGCATCAGCCGATGGAACAGGTCCGCCGAACCGACGGCAGAATCCGCGATCATCAGCGGCATCGACACCACCATCGACACCACGCCGACGGCCGCGGCCAGCGCGAAGCGTCGCACGACCGAACGATACGTGCGCCGCCACGCCATGCGCTCGCTGGCGGCGGCATCCGCCACGGCGGGCGGCGCGGCGAGACGGTAGCCGGCCCGCTCTACCGCGGCGGCCAGCTCGCCCTCACTTGCCGCTCCCGGCAACCATTCGATGCGGGCGCGGCCGGTGGCAAGGTTCGCGGACGCCGAGATCAGGCCGTCGACACGGCGCAGCTCGCGCTCGAGCGGCTCGGCGGACCCCGCCCACTCGAGGCCGTCGATGTCGAG
Organism: Longimicrobiales bacterium; assembly: GCA_050732715.1. Taxonomy (GTDB): domain Bacteria; phylum Gemmatimonadota; class Gemmatimonadetes; order Longimicrobiales; family RSA9; genus JBOHRM01. Next base: position 4,266 of record JBOHRM010000725.1, on the reverse strand, counting down.
CTCGAACGTCTCCGTGCGCGCGCCGTAACCCGCGGCGCGGATCATCTCGACCAGACCCGCCGGGTCCGCGCGCTCTGGGTCGAACGACACCCAAGCCTTCTCGGTCGCGAAGTTGACCGCCGCCTCGAAAACGCCATCGCCCTTGGCGAGCCGCCGCTGGATTCGGGCCGCACACGCGGCGCAGGACATCCCCTCGACGGGGATCGTCAGCTGGGTGCGTGTGCTCACGGATTCGCGGCGGTCCTGTGCGGTCAATGGTCTAGTTCCTTTGTCTGCGATGGCGCTCATTCAATGATCGGATTCGGTTCGGTTGCCTTCAGGGGATTACACGTACACCTACACCCTCAAAGACCTCTTCCACTCCCCCCTGGCACAAACCATGTACCCCACCGGGAAGTATGTCGAAGCTATCGGCCCCTTCCGCGTGGTGGCTCCGAATCGGCACGCCGACGGAGGGGTTCCGCTATCTCGGCGCGTCCGGTCGGCCGCTCACCTCGGCGAGCGTGATTCGGCGCATCGAGGCGCTGGTCATCCCGCCCGCCTGGATGGGGGTCCACATTTCGCCGGATCCGACCCGAAAGGTGCAGGCCTGGGGCTACGACGGCGCCGGACGGCGACAGTACATCTACAGTCATGGTCACGTCGAAGCTCGCGATCAACGCAAGTGGCATCGCGTCCTACACGTGGCCCGCGCGCTGCCCGGGCTGCGGGCCACGACGAACGAGCACCTGCAGCGCAGCTCGATCGACCGCGAGAAGATCCTCGCCACGGTTGTGCGCCTCATCTGCCGCGCCTATTTCCGCGCCGGCAGCGAGCGCTACGCGGTTCGCAACCGCACGTTCGGAATCTGCACGCTCGACAAACGTCACGTAACGATAGACGGACGGAACCTGGTGTTCACTTACACCGGCAAGCAGAGGAAGGACCATCGTCAGGTGGTCGCGGACACGCCGCTCGTCGAGATCATCGAAGAGCTCATGAGGCTGCCGGGACGGCGGCTGTTCCAGTATCCAGCGGGCAACGGCGGGGGTTCGTTTCGGGCCGTCACGGCCCAGGCCGTGAACCGATACCTCAGCGATCTCCTCAGCGAGCGCTACACGTCGAAGGACCTACGCACGTTCGGCGGCACGGTGCGCGCGGCGACGATCCTCGCCGATCTCGGGCCTCCGCGGTCGAGCGCGGAGGCGAAGCGCAACACGAAACTTGCCGTAAGCCTGACCGCGCTCGAGCTCGGCAACACACCGGCCATCTGCCGAAAGGCGTACATCCATCCCGCGGTGCTGAGCGAGTACGAGAACGCCGGACGCACGGTCGCGTCACCCGTCTCCCCCGGCGCACCGCACCGAACCTCGATGCCCGAAGTCGAGACGGTCGAGCCGGTTGGCTACTATCCCGAGGAACTGGCGCTCATGCGATTCCTCGAGATGATACACGGGACGCATCACGAATCGTTTTCCGTTTGACGGCGCCGCTCCGGCGCGGGTGTCGACCACAAGAGGAAGCGACGGTTGTGAGCGCGCAGCAGCGGCAGCGCCACATTGTGCACGGGGATGCCGCTCGGCGTCCGGCCGGCAGTGACGCCGTGGTGCGCGTGGCCGTGAAATATGACAGTCGCGCCGTGCGTCTCGAGCGGCTCGAGCAGGCGCGACGAGCCGAGAAACGGATGGATGGATTCGGGCTCGCCGATGATCGTGTCGGTGATCGGCGCGAAGTGGAGCAGGGCGACCTTCGTTTCGGTGTACAGGTTTCGGAGCGCGTTCTCGAGCTTGATCGATTCATCGAGCGCGGCCTGCACGAAATCCTTGATCAGCTTCTCGCCGAACGGCGCCAGGGCTCCGCGGCCGAAGCCGCCCACGAAGCCCTTCGTGCCCGCGAAGCCGATGCCGTCGATGACCACCTGGTCTCCGTCGAGCACGTGCACGCCGCGATCATGCAGTAGTGCCGCCAACTCGTCCGCTACATCGGCTTCATGGTCGTGATTGCCCAGCACACACACAATCGGGATGTGCACGCCGGCGAGCTCCTCGATGAAGCGTCGCATCTGCTCGGGCCGGCCGTGCGTCGTGATGTCGCCGCAGATCGCGAGGATATCGGCGCTGCGGTCGACCTCGGCGAACAGGTCGCGCAGATCGCCCGCGCCGTCACCATTGAAGTGAATATCGGCGAGGGCGGCGATGCGAATCTCTCGCCCGCCGGAGCTCTTGCGCCGTTCAGTCATCCCCAGACGTCGCTTTCCAGAATCTGACGGATCACGGGCGCCGAGCGGGTCGCGATCGTCGCCTTCTTGCGCGGGTCCCGAAAACCCCACTCCTTCACGTCAATGTTGAACGAGAACCGCGAGATCAGCGTGCCCTGACAGACGTGCGGATCACCGGCCTGGCCGCGCTCGGCGAGCGCGCGCTGGCCGAGCTGCTCGCGGACGCCGTCGGGCACGCGGCTGACGTGGCCGGGATAGACGAAGTCGAATAGATGAATGTGTGCGAGCAGCAGCCGGTAGTGCTCGTGCAGCCGATCGAGCAGCCGGTCCCAGTCGAGCTCATCGCCGCGGCAGAGGATCAGGTGCATCACGTCGGCGACGTCGTGACGATGCCGTTCCGAGACGTACAGTCGATGCCACAGCAGCTCCTCGGGCGGCGCGACGCGCACGGGCGTCGCCACGAGGATGCCGGCGCGCGAGTGGCGGTACCACGCCTCATCGATCAAGGCGAGGCCGTTGCCCATGCCATGGATCATGTCGATCTGCTTGCCGTCTCGAACCGCTTTCGCCAGCCAGTGCGCGTCCTCGATGCGGACGGCGAAGCCATCCGCCTTCAACGCGCGCGCCGCGGCCACGATATGGATCGGCTCGAAGAACAGGTCGAGGTCCTTGGTCTTCCGGTAGATGCCGGTGTACATGTGCATCGCGTACAGCCCGCTCACGACGTAGGGCACGCCGGCGCGGTTCAGCGCGAGCAACGCGCGCCGGTAGACGGCTCGTTCTTCGTCCGGAATCCAGAACTCGCCGTGCGTGAGCGAGCGCTGCTCCTCACCCGTGAGCCTTGCCATCTCGGGGGTCGGCGCCGGCTGAACCGCGGGTTCCCCACGTCGTTCCACTTAGCGCCTACGCCGGCCTCGGTCTGCCCAGCCCTCGGCTCGCTCCGCCATCGTTCACGCCCCGCCTTCATGTTCCCCACCGCCCTGCCCGGGAATGAGGCGTGGAACCGCTCGCCTCACCGCTCCGCGGCGCGCAAGGATCGGACCGCATCCCGTGCGAAACGGGTTCCGGGTTGCGAGTTGCGGGCTGCGGGTTCCCCCCGGCGGCGGAAGGCGGAAGGCGTGCCGTTCCCCCTCTCCACCCGCGGGGGGAGAGGGCCGGGGTGAGGGGGGACTGCCCCTAGACCGAATGCGCTCGACCGCGCCGAGGGACGCCGCTATGTTGGTCGCGATGTTCGAAGACTGGAAGAACGCGTGGCGCCAAGCCGTCGAAAATTTCCGCCGTGAGATCGAGGGCGCCGGTGGAGACGTCAGCGCGCACGTCCGCGCGATGCGCCACGAGACCGCGAGTGCGCGCGGCGCACTCTCCAAGTTACAGGATGAGATTCGCCAATCCCGGCGTCAGGCCGAGAACGAGCGTGAGCTCGAGCAGGTCTGCCGGCGCCGCGAAGGCCTGGCGCGCGATGTAGACGACGCCGAGACCGTCCGCATCGCCCGCGAATACGCCGAGCGGCACGCCGAGCGGGCCGCAGTACTCGCGCGCAAGGTCGAGGTGCTCGAGCAGGAGCTCGCCTTGCTCGAACGTGACCTGGAATCCATGGAGCAGATCCTCGCCGCGCAGCCGGACGCAGCGATCGGCAACGCGCCCGGTGTCGACACGCTCGATGAGCGCGACCGCATGAACCGCGACTTCGGGCAGCTCGAACAGGACGCGCGTGAGAAGGCCGCGGCGCAGCAGCTCGAGGAGCTGAAGCGGCGGATGCGAAGCTAAGGGCCCGTCACGAAATAATTGCTACATTCGGCCGGCTGCAAAGCCCGCTGGCTGCGTTGCGCTCCCTGCGGCGTACCTCTGGGTACGCCTCAGTCGCGCGCCTTGCCAGCGAGCTTCTCGCTCGGCCTCGGTGTGACTCACTTATTTCCTCACGAGCCCTAAGTCGATCGTCCCTTTGGCTCCCAGCCGCCCGCATGGAAATTGCGCTAGGGCACCGGTACGCGGAAAGGGCGCGCGGGCGCGGGTTTTTGGCAGAGGAGAATGCGATGGCGGAAGAGCGGCCGGCGGGGGTGCAGGTACAG
>JBOHRM010000724.1:0-4053 GCA_050732715.1 Longimicrobiales bacterium | reverse complement strand
GTGTAGCAGCAACCGCGCGTCAACGGGATCGGGCGGGTGGAAGCCAATGCGGGCGGCGAGCCGAATCGCCGGAAGTGCGGTCGCGGCGGGGCGACTCGCAACCCGCGACTCGCAGCCCGCCAACCGTTCTTCTCAGTTTCCCACGCCGCGGCGTTGCCGCGGCACCATCGATCGATAAAACGGGTGGTGGCGGGGAACTCGCGACTCGGAACCCGGAACCCGGAACCCGTTTCTATTCAGGTCCTGTGGCTCGGTCCCGCGACCGGAGTTTCCTCGGGGCGATTCACTTCGATGCGGAACAGGCCGACCCTCTGCGCCGTCGCCACATAGCTTGCCCAGAGCACGACACCGCCGAACGCGAAGACGCCGACGAATCCAACCGCCACGTGCGTGCACAACGCGGCGAACAGGATGAGCATGATCGAAACCGCCATCATGCCGAAGTCGTTCTCGCGCTCGGATACGAAACGGTTGCGTGCAACCGCGAGCGAGGCACCGGCGGCCGTGAAGCCGACGATTGCGAAGAGGAGCAGGACGACGCGCAACCCGGTGGTCATTGGAGCTTCCGACTCCGCCGGGCGGAAGTGCGGTGCTGCGACATGCGGGAATCTCCTCCAGCGACTACGGCCGCGTCGGTCGCCTGTGGGACCTTCCCCACGCGATATGTGCGTCGCACGGGGACCCCGGAACGGCACGAGCGCGGCCGAACCGACTCTCCATCATCAGAGCAAGTTCCGAACCCAAAACGTGCCGGTCCGATCCGTCATTCGAGGACGGGCAAGACCGAAGTCGCCGGTCGCGCGCCACGAGTGCGAGCGACCAACGTCTTAGTTAAAGTTAGGTAACCCCAGACCGGCTCAGAAGAGCCTCAGACTGATGTAACGTCCGGGTCTTTCTCGCACATCGGTGGCGAGTGCACCCATCTCGCGGAGCGTTTCGCTGAGCTGTACGTACAGCGTCGAATCGTTCACCAGCAGGCCGAGCGTGCCGTGTCCGCCATCGATCTTGGTCAGCACCGCGTCGAGCGAGCCGAACGACCGCTCGATTGCACCTGCGGCGGACGCGAGCGCGTCCGCACTTCGCTCGACCTGGAGGACCGCGCCTGCGAGTTGATCACCCGTGCGCGCCTGTTCGACGTTTTCGATCGTACGGCGCAGCGCGGCGGAAGCTTCGCGCAGCTCGCCGAACACGGCGCGCAGCTCGAGCGCGCTCGCAGGCAGGACCTCGGCCGTCGCACGCACGTTCGCGATCATGTCCGGCGAAAGCAGCGAGTCCGCCGACGTCAGCAACTCCGATGCCTGCTCGCCCAGTCCGGCAGCCAACTGAAGCGGCCCGGGGTCCGCAACGCCGTAGATCGTGTCGCCTCTCTCGAGACGGACCAGCGCCTTGCCCGGACGGAGCTCGACGACGTGCGCACCGAACACGTCGCCCGCGATGGCCGCACGCGTATCGGCCGGAAGGACGATATCCCCGTCCACCCGGATGCGGGCGCTGACCCCGCCGGCATCGTTGAGTCGGACCGATTGCACGTTACCGACCTCGACACCCTGCACGTGAACCCGATCGCCGCGCTTGACGCCGCCACCGTCGTCCAGCGCCAAGGTCAATTCCGTGCCGCCCCTCAGCGCCGTGTTGCCGAGCAGGAAGTACAATCCCCAGAAGAACACCACTGCCGCAACGATCGTAAGCAAGCCGAGCGCAATGATGTTTCGGTTTCGTTTATCCATTTCGTTCCTCCGTCCGACCCTATGCGACCGCCGACTGCGAGCGCATGCGCCGTACGAACCTCATCACCACGGGGTCCGTGTTTTCGAGCATCTGGGCCGCGGAGCCGATCGCGCGGATCTTGCCCTCGAACAGCAGCGCGATCCGATCGCCCACCTCGAACGCCGTATCGAGGTCATGCGTCACAACGATGCTCGTCACACCCAGGTTTCGGCCGAGCTCGACGATCAGCTCGTCGATGTTGTCCGCGTTGACCGGGTCGAGCCCCGTGGTCGGCTCGTCCCAGAGCAGGTAGTCCGGACTGCTCGCGATCGCCCGTGCCACACCCACGCGTTTCCGCATCCCGCCCGACAACTCCGAGGGAAGCTTGTCCAACACGCTCGCGTCCATGTTGACGCGGCGCAGGAGCTCCTCCGCCTCCGCACGGCAGACCTGGATCGCCCGTTCGTGACCCTCATCCGTCTGCGCCAGCCACAGGTTCTGCGCCACGCTCAGCGAGTCGAAGAGCGCCGCGTTCTGGAACACGTAGCCGAGCCGGCGCCGCACGCCCTTCAACTGAGCCGGCGTCGCCGTGGCGATCGACACACCGTCGACGATCACGTCGCCTTCGTCGGGCTCGAGCAGGCCGATCGCGTGCTTGAGCAAGACACTCTTGCCCGTGCCGGACGGACCGAGCAGCGCGAGCGTCTCGCCATCCCGAACCACCAGGTCGACGCCGCGCAGCACCTGGAGCAGCCCGAAGCTCTTGTGCAGGTTCCTGAACTCGATCATCGCTCCCCTATCAGAACGCCTTGAGCACCGGCGCCATTAACACATCGATCAACATCAGCACGACGGTCATGATCACAACCGCCGTCGTAGTCGTTCGACCCACGCCCTCGGCGCCGCCCTTGCCCTCGAGGCCTACGAAGCACGCGATGAACGTGATCGCCAGCCCGAACGCCGCCCCTTTCGTGATCGAGAAGATCATCGCCCACGGCCGAAAGTAGAACCGCATGCCGTAGACGACATCGGCGCTCGTCAGGCCGTCGACCGTGAACAGCCCGACGAACCAGCCCGCCCCGATTCCGACCGCGTCCGCCAGCGTGACGAGCGGTGGGAACACCAGCAGCCCCGCCACCACGCGCGGCACCACCAGGAACGGGATGGGATCACGGCCCATCGCGTAGAGTGCATCGATCTGTTCAGTGACCTTCATCGACGCGAGCTCCGCGGCGATCGCCGCGCCGACCCGCGCCATCATGACGATCGCCGTGAGCAGCGGCCCGAGCTCCGTCAGCACGCTCGCCGCGAGCACGCTCCCGATGACCCAGAGCGGCAGACCGCCCGTGAACTGCGCGCCGGTCTGCTGTGACGTGACGGCGCCGCCGAGAAACGCGATCAGCAGCACCAGCGGCAGTGACGCGATCCCCATCACATACGCCTGCTGGAGCGCCGAATTGATGTACATCCGCGGCCGTGGCAGCACCTTGACCACCTGCCACGCCACTAACGTCGCCCTGCCCACGCTGAACAAACCGTTCGCTGTCGCGCGGCCGACGCCGTGCACGGCGGTGGCCATACTCTCTACCACGGCGGCCCTACGATCCTCTTGTCGATTGAACTGCTTTCGTTCTCGGCGCCGCTCAAGGGACGACGTACCAATGTCCGAACGTCGACGCGAACGTATCTCGGTCGTTGTGCCGCTCCAGGCAACGAAACGCCGCGACGCGCTCCGTTAACCCGCGGGCCGTACGGGAAGTTCCGCGGTCACCACAAGGGCGCTTTGCGTGTGTAGACAGCGCCGCGAACGGTGCGAACCGCCATCGGCGAGACACGGCGTCGAAACCGGGTCAACGGCCGGGCGGACCGGCCGAAATGGAGCTGAGGGGACTCGAACCCCTGACCCTCTGGTTGCAAATCGGACTTAGGCTCGTTGGCCGGTGTTGGCCGGTGTTGCTAAGTGCCACTTCCTCATAGGGTTACCGGCCTGTCGACTCTTCGGTTTATTGCCGGAAATTGGCCCCGGTTGATACCGCTGTCACGTATTTGTCACATATTTGGGGCCGGCCCGGAACATGGCCTCCATCGCCTCGACGGCGGTGTCCTGCATGTCGGGCAGGACGTGCGAGTAGATGTCGAGCGTGATCCTGACGCTCGCGTGGCCGAGGATCTCGGAGACGACCTTGACGTTCACTCCGCTCTGGAGCAGCAGGGTCGCGCACGTGTGCCGAAGATCGTACATGCGGTGCGCCGGCTTGAACGGCCGCTTCTTCGCGGGCCCGGGCTGGCCCTTGGGCTTCTTCTTCGCCGGCCCGTACTCGCCGAGCCCGGCGCGCTCGCAGATGC
>JBOHRM010000723.1:0-8256 GCA_050732715.1 Longimicrobiales bacterium | reverse complement strand
CGCTGCACCGGCCTCCCGAACCGAACGAATGAGCACCGGCTTCACCGCCGAGCAGCGCGCGCTGCTTGCCAGCTCGGCGGCGGGCGGCGACCCCGTGCCGTGTCCGGCGTGCGGCGCAACGATGGGGCGTCGGCTGATCGAGCCGTCCGCGGACGTGGCCTACGTGCGACGGCGGGTGTGGCTGATCTGCCCTTCGTGCAAGCGCTCCGCCAGCGTCGACATCAGAGCGGCCGGGCCACCATGATGCCGTCCTGCTTCTCAATGTCCTGAATCCGTTCGGCGAGCGGCAGCTCGCTGATCTGCGTGACCGTACCGACCAGCGGCGCGTGCATCAGGTGGAGCTTGCCGTCGACCCAGAGCGCGAGACCGGTGTGGACGATGTCGAGCCCCTCGATCGTGGTGGCCGCGGCGATCACATCGCCATCGCGAATCTCGGGCGCCGCATCCGCGATGCGGGACTCGGGGATCACCGTCCGCGGCAGAGCGCTCAGCTCGGTCTCGGTGCGGCGGACGGCATCGACGTTCGCGGGCTCCGCGAGCTGCCAATAGAGGTCGGCGTGTTGGGACATGAAATCGATGCGACTGGTGTCCGGCACACCGCCGAGACTCGGCGTGATGTCACGGACGATCCCCTTCGCATCGTTCGATGCGATCCATTCGCTGAAGTAGTGGAGCCGGTCCGCGTAATCCGCGTCGCCGTTGTTGCGGTACCGGATGTCGCGCAGCTCGCGGATGAACGCGCCGAAATCATCCTCGCCCGCGCGGATGACACGGCCGAACGCCAGCATGCTCTCGACGTAGGTGACGCAATCGAACTCGCGCAGGTTCACGATCAGCCGCTCGGGTCCTGGCGGATCGAGCGTCTTCGGGATGTACGGCTTACCGACGAAACGCTGGCCGACCGCGGCCATGATCGAGCCGATCTCGAGCGTGTCGAGCCGCTGCTCACGTGCCCACGCCATCGTCTCGTCGAAGATGGCCGAGTCCTCGGGCGTCACGTCGACGCGCAGGCCGCCGTTCGCTCCGGGGCCCTCGGACTCGGCGGCCGCCTCGGCCTCGCCCGACGCGTCGGCTGCCGGCCCGCCGCGGCTGCAGGCTAGAACGAGCCCGATCAGGAGCAGCGCGCCGTAGCGGACGCAGGCCGAGGCGAGACGAGGAGGCGCCGCGAACACGGCATCGAGAGCTGAGCTGAGAACCTTCATCCGGTCACCCCTTTCCACCGGTATCCATGCATCATACCCGCGCAAACCCCGAGCCGTACAGCGCGTCACCAGGATATGACGTAAGACCTGTGTACTAATGTGTTGACTAGAAACTCGACGGCTGACGGCACGGCGCATGGCAGGAATTTTTCTCGCAAAGGCGCGAAGTGCGCAAAGGGAACGCGAAGATCGTAACCGAGCGATCTTGGCCCTTGGCGAGCTTGGCGCCTTAGCGAGAGAATTCCCAACCTGCGAACGGTTCATCCGCCGCTGGCGCCGCGGCGGCTCGTCCGTGCGGAGGAGGAGTGGGCTCTTCCCGCTAGGTCCCAGGTTTTCGGTGTCGAGCACGGTCTCGCTGGAACGAGCGGAACAGCACGACGGCCAGCGTCAGGAGCGTGAGCGGAATGACGAAGACCGACATCACGCGGCTGAACGCGGGCAACGCGTCATGGCCCGCCGCGTTGAGCACCACGTACAGCGTGTACGCGATCCAGTAACCGAAGAAGAGCAGGCCTTCCCAGCGCGAGATCCCGTATCCCACGATGAATATCGGAAGACACGCGACCGCCACCACCACCATGACGGGGATGTCGAAGTGCAACGCCGCCGGCGCCACAGGGAGCGGCTGCGGAGACAAGAGCGCGCCGAGCCCGAGCACCATGAGGATGTTGAAGATGTTGCTGCCGACCACGTTGCCGACCGCGATGTCGCGTTCGCCACGGATCCCCGCCACGATCGACGTCGCCGCCTCCGGCAAGGACGTGCCGATCGCGATGACCGTGAGTCCGATGACCAGCTCGGAAACGCCGAACGCCGTGGCGATGTCGACACCACTGCGCACCAGCCAGCGCGCGCCGATGACCAGGAACGCGAGCCCGATCACCAGCGCCGCGACCGGTAGAACCCACCGCCGCAACGTCGATGTCTCGCGCGGCCGCCGCGACTCGCGTGCCGGATCATTCGGCGTCGTGGTCCGCGTCTGGCTGAACAGCAACACCAGATATCCGGCGCCGCACGCCAAAAGGACCGCGCCCTCCAAGCGGCCGAGCTGGTGATTCAGCGCCATGAGCAACAGCAGCACCGAGGTGCCGATCATGATCGGCACGTCCAGCCGCACCAGTTGGCTCGCCACCACCAATGGCGCCAGCATCGCCGAAAGCCCCAGGATCAGCAAGATGTTGAAGATGTTGCTGCCCACGATGTTGCCGATCGCGATGTCGGCCTGCCCCTCGAACGCCGCCTGAAGCACCACCGCCAGCTCCGGCGAACCGGTGCCGAACGCCACGACGGTCAACCCGATCACGAGCGAGGGCACGCCGAGCGCCGAGGCGAGGTTCGACGCCGAGCGGACGAAAACCTCGGCCCCCGCGATCAGCACCAAGAGCCCGGCTATGAACTGGATGAGCGTGAACGGCTCCATTCCCTCCCCTTCCGGATTTGGCCGTTGAACTTCGATCCATCCCGTCGGATCCTCAAGAGAGCCGGTACGGTCGGCGGATCTCGTCCCCGATTGCTATGGCCATGGCCCCGAGAACGGCCCATCGTGTCTGATCATGCCGGAGATATTCGCTTGGACGCCGATCGTATGGCTCGGCCGGATCACCGTCGCTCTGCTCTTGGGCACGGTGATGCTGCTCGCTTTCAGCCTCGCCTCTGCCGTGGTAGCGCGCCTCGTGCGGCCAGCGAACCTGCGTGCAATCGTAGCCGGCGATGTTCCGGCCGCCGTGCGGGGTATCAAGGCCCGGTTCGGCCTCTTCGGACAGGAGCTCGAGGTGGATGCAAAAATCGACATGAAGCGGGACGATCAGTTCCTTGCGATCGGACACCGCGTGACACATCTTGAGGAAGCAGTGAAGATACATAACAGCCTGCTCGAGGACTTGCTCGACCCCGCTGATGTGACCCGTCGACCATGAAGGAACAACCGAAAAAGGCGGTCCCGACGTTCGATCACGAGCTCGTGCGTGCCGAGCGGGCGCGCTTCTGGAAAGCCGAACGTGAGATAGCGCAGCTGCGCGAACGTCTCGCCGAGCTCCAGAGACAACGTAGGAAATGGCTCGGAACTGAGCTCACGGACGCCGAAAACAGATGACGGACGTGGACAACGTTCGAGGCGAACGTCGTGAATCCTCGAGACCGGTGAGCCACGTCTCATGCCCGATCTAGAGAAGATCCGTAGATTGCGTGAGGAGTTCCACCGCGCGGAGCGGGAGAAAGCCGAGATTTACCAGCGGCTAGCCAAGATCCGCGAGCTTCGAAGACGGCTGATCGGTCCCTGATCGCTGCGTTGCGGGAGCGAGTTTGCAGGTAGGAATCCCGCCCCGTGACACAGCGCGGCACGCCCCGGCCTTGAGCTTCCCGCCCACGGCAGTTAGTATCCATCCATCCCCGGACAAACGAAGCGCTACGAGTGGCGATCGCGTGCCGGCCGAGTCGTATTCCGGCCGGGCGAGCGCGTCCCGAGCGCGATCGTATGTCTATGTCAGGCACGGCATCACAGCCGAACGCGGCGACCCCCGTGGTCTCCGCGCTCCGGGCCTTTCTCGCCTTGGGCAAGGCGGAGACGACGGCGTCCGGGAGCATGGTTTCGGGGGCGAAGTCCGCCCGCGCGGGCGCGCTGCTCGGCCGCATCGGCCGCGCGGCGATCGGCGGCGCGATCCTCGTCTACCTGTTCACGTTCATCCCCGTGTCCGAGGTGGGGTCGGCGCTGGCCTCGGCCGAGCCCGCGTGGCTCGCGCTGGCGTTCATTCTGCTCGCGGCGGAACGTCTGACCGGCGCCGTCCGCGTCACGGTCCTGAGCCGGCATCTGCGGATGCCGCTTTCGCTTCTGAAAAACTGCGAGATCGCTTTGGTGTCGACGTTCTACGGAACGCTGCTCCCGGGCGTGCTCGCCGGCGGCGCCATTCGCTGGTATCGGATGTCTCAGCCGAATCAGATGCGCGCGGAAGCCGCCGCCGTCGTCACGTTCGATCGGCTGACCGGCACCATTACGCTCCTCTCGCTCGGCCTGATCTTCTGGTTCCTCGAGAACCCGCCGGTGACGAAGCCCGGGCTGCAAGGCGTGTTGCTCGTGCTGCTGGCCGGACTCATCGGAGGGTTGTGCTTCAGCCTGAGCCGGCGGGCCACGTCGATCGTCCTGAAGCCCACTGCCGTCGCGGCGAAACGGCTGCGGCTGGATCGCGTCTACGCCGCCGTGGTGAAGGTGTCCGATTCGGTCCAGCGTTTCCGTCGTTTGCCGCCCCGCGAGCTCGCGGCGCTCATCACCGCGGCGGCCGCGCGCGAGCTCGTGAGGATCGGTTTCGTCTTCGCTTTCGCGCACGCGCTCGGGCTGAACGTCGGCTTCGTGACGCTCGGCTGGGTCTGCTCGTTCCTCGGTATTGCGCTGATGCTGCCCGTGTCCTTCTCCGGGATCGGCGTGCGCGAAGGCGCGTTCGTGCTCCTGCTCGCGCCGTACGGCGTCAGCGGATCCTCCGCCATCGCGCTCGCGATCCTCATGACGTTGGCCCATCTGCTCGTGGCCGGCGCCGGAGGCGCACTCGAGCTGAAGAACCTGCTCGGTGGCGTACTTCGACCCGGCGATCCCGCCTCGACGGGCCCCGATCGCAACCATCTCCCGGGTCAGGCCATCTAACAACGAAATTGCGGTCGCCCGCGCGCAACCTTCCGTGCGGTTGCCGCGTAGGGCATGAGGCCGGCGCGCAAGCCGCCGAACGCGAAGACCCGAAACAGCCTCGATCCACGCGAGCCAGGAGTGTAGAATGTCTCCGCGCAGGACGATCCTACGCGAATTGAGGAAACGCCGCGATGAAAGCGCCGAGCGCTACACGCGCCCGGCCGCTATCCCCGGCTTCACCAACAACCCGAGCCGATTTCAGGAAGCCATCAACCGCCTGCTCCAGGAACGGCTGATCAACGGCACGAAGGACGAGGACGGCCGCCTGGCGGTCGCGATCAACGAGCATCGGCTCGCCGACGTATCGAAGGAGCTGCGCGCGTGGTTTGCGCGCCCTGCGGCCTGGATTGCAGGCGTCCTTGCGATCGTGGTCTTCGTCCTCGGGATGGCTCTTCGAACCTGAGGTCCTCTCGCATCGGCAGGCTGGTCAACGCGTGTCATGCTTCGCGTTCCTGGATCGAACGCATGACCTCCAGCATGACATCGAAGGCGCTCTGCGCCGGATAGCCCGCCGACGTCGTGGTTTGATCCGTGGTTCTGTCGCTGCCGGAGCGACGCCTTCGCGCATTGGTCTGATCGTCAACGGCGTGCTCGGACTGGCGCCGATCGGCGCGGGCGGCCCCGTCGTCGGTATGGGCACGAGTTGTCGAGGTGGACGGATGGTTCTCGGTTTCCGCTCCGTAACGGCAATCGTGCCGGATCTCAGCGCGGTCCGGGCTCGCGAGCGGTGCGCCGTTACGCACATGTTGCATTCATGCCACACCGGCGTGCGACGGGGCGGCGTTGCGAGCAGCGAGCGTTCCGGCGTGAGTCTTGCACTACGCTGGACGCCGCGCTGGAATGCTGCACTCGATGGCTGACCCTCGAGCTGCTGACCCGAAGAAAAGGCAAAATTACGTGAAACGAGAGTCGTCGGCGCTGACGGCTAACGAGTTCGACCTGCTGATCGTGGGTGCCGGAATCTTCGGCGCATGCGCGGCGCTTGACGCGGCGATGCGCGGATTGCGCGTTGCGATCGTCGACCGCGGCGATTTCGGCGGCGCCACCTCGGCGAACTCGTACAAGATCGCTCACGGCGGCGTTCGCTACCTCCAGCACGGTGACATCCCGCGAATCATCGAGTCGAGCCGTGAGCAGAGTGCATTGCTCCGGGTGGCGGGACACCTTGTCCGCCCGCTGCCGATCATGATCCCTACCTATGGGCATGGTGCGAGGGGCAAGGAGGTGCTTCGACTCGGATTTGGGGCGTATGATCTCATCACGGCCGGCCGCAACCGCGGCATCCGCGATGCGAGCTGCCGTATCCCACGGGCGCGCTTTCTCTCGCGCGCGGAAGCGCTGCATCACTATCCTGCGCTGCCCGCTTCCGGGCTGACGGGCGCGGCGCTGTTCCACGACGCGCAAATGTACAACACGCCGCGTCTGACGCTTGCGTTCCTCCGGTCCGCCGCCGAGGCCGGTGCGGTGATACTCAACTACGCGGAGGTCCGAGGTTTCTTGCGCGAGGGCGCCCGAATTCATGGTGTCACGGTAAACGATGGAATCAGCGGCGGCCAGCTCGACGTGCGCGCTCGGGTCGTGCTCAACGCTGCGGGTCCCTGGGCCGTCCCGCTAGTCGAGGAGCGCCTCGACCTCGATTTCGGCGATCGTCCCACGTTCTCACGCGACGTAGCGCTCGTCACTCGTCGACGATTCCATCCCGCTATCGGCCTCGCCTGCCCTGCGGTGACCCGCGATGCAGACGCGGTGCTCGATCGGGGCGGCCGTCACCTCTTCCTGCTGCCCTGGCGCGGTTTCACACTGGTCGGGGTCTGGCACGGTGTGTACTCCGGATCGCCCGACGAACTGGAGGTCAGCGACGATGAGCTAGGCGGGTTCGTGGCGGAAGCCAACCAGGCTTACCCCGGGCTCAACCTGGCTTCCGAGGATGTCGTAATGGTCAACACGGGCCTGATACTCTTCGGACAAGAAGACCAGCCCGGGCGCGAGCATAGCTTCGGAAAACGGTCGCTTTTGGTTGACCATGCGCGCCGCCACAGGCTTGAGGGGCTGGTGACACTCGTAGGTGTGCGTGCGACGACCGCCCGGGGGATGGCGGAAGCCGCCGTGGACCTCGTCCTACGCAAGCTAGGTCGGCGCGCAATCCGCTCGGCCACGGCGCGGACACCGGTCTGGGGAGGCGACGTGAGCGACATGATCCAGCTAGTGGCAGAGCTCCGTGCGCGCCATGCGTGGGTCGGGCCGCTGACGGCCCAGGCACTGGGCCGCAACTACGGGTCCGGCGCGAGCGAGGTCCTCGACCTGGCTGAGACTGAACCAGGCCTGCAGGCTTCGCTCGGCGGCTCGCCGGTGCTCGCTGCGGAAGTGGCCTACGCCGCGCGCGTCGAGATGGCGCAGACGCTCGATGATGTCGTGCAGCGCCGCACAGATCTCGGAACCGCCGAGAACCCGGGTGGGGAGGCGCTCGTAGCGGCGGCCGATGTGCTCGCCCTCGAGTTGAACTGGGATAACGCCAGGCGCAACGCCGAACTGAGTGCCGGGCGCGCTTTCTTTGCGAGGCGTGGCGCGCTGCGAACGTTCCGTCCAAAGTCGCCGGTGGCCACCGAAAGGCGGAGCGCGTGAAGGTCCTCATTACCGGCGGCACCGGCTTCATCGGTTCGCGGCTCGCACTGCGCTGTCGCGAGACCGGCGATGAAGTTCGCGTTCTCGCGCAGGAGAATAACCCGACCGAGGCACGTAACCGGCAACTGCTCGAGGATTCCGGTGTCACCGTGGTCGTCGGCTCTGTAACCGACAGTGAGCGAGTCGCCGAGGTTGCGCGAGGCGTAGACGTCGTTTTTCATCTCGCCGCCACGCAGCACGAGATGAACGTTCCGGATGAGCGCTTTTGGACCGTCAACCTGCATGGCACTCGCAACGTGCTCGACGCTGCCGCGGCCGCAGGTGTGCGGCGTATGATTCACGGCAGTACGATCGGTGTCTACAGTCGGCTCGAGGGCCTGATCGATGAGACCTCGGCCACCGAGCCGGACAACATATATGGCGTGACGAAGCTCGAAGGCGAATCCACCGCATTGTCTTACGACGGCAAACTCCCCGTCGTCGTGATCCGGATCCCCGAGGTCTACGGGCCCGGCGACCGGCGCCTGCTCAAGCTGTTCAAGGCGATCGATCGCGGGACGTTCTTCATGATAGGTGCCGGCCGCAATGTCCATCACGCGATCTACGTGGATGACCTGGTCGATGCCCTCCTCGCCGCCGTGGACGCCCCGCAGGCGCCCGGTGAGGTGATCTTGCTCGCAGGTAAGGAGCCAGTGACGACGAACGAAATGGTGACGCACATTTCCGGTGCCTTGGGAAGACGGCCGCCACGTGTACGAG
>JBOHRM010000722.1:0-10991 GCA_050732715.1 Longimicrobiales bacterium | reverse complement strand
GCCGGCCGACCGTGTGCCGCCCGCGCGCCGGTCGTATCGCGGCGGCGTCGTGGCCGCGCCCGTCGAGCCGAAGATCGGCCGGTCGTTGGCGGCGCTCGCACGCAGCGCCGGCACGACTCGTTTCGCGCTCTACCTCGCGGCGTTCAATGTCCTGCTGCACCGGTACACGGGCGAGGCCGACGTTGTGGTGGGTGTGCCGGTGACGGGCCGGAAGCATCGCGCCCTCGAGCCGATCGTCGGCTTCTTCATCAACACCCTGCCGATCCGCACGGACCTCTCGAGCGACCCGTGTTTCCGCGACCTGCTCCGGCGCGTCCATGAGACGTTCCTCGACGGCATGACCCATCAGGATGCGCCGTTCGAAACCATTGTCGAAGCGATCGCGCCGGATCGGCGATTGAGTCAGAACCCGCTCTTCTCGGTGATGCTCGTCGAGCGGACCGGTGCGCCGACGATCTGGTTCGGAGACGATGTAGCGGTCCGCCCGTACCGCATCGACGCCGGTGCGTCGAAGTTCGATTTGACGCTGTTCGTGGGTGATGGCGGTGACGGTCCCGAGACGATGATCGAGTACGATGCCGATCGCTTCGATCGTTCGACCGCCACCCGGATGCTCGGACATTTCCAAACGCTGCTGGCTGCCATCGCCGAGAATCCGGACCGCGCGATCTCACGGCTGCCGCTCGCATCCGACGCGGAGCGTCAGCGGATCGACGTATGGAGCCGGGGCCCGGTGATCGTCCGCCCGTTGGACCCCGTGCACGAACGGTTTCGCATGCACGCGCGTGCAACGCCCGACCGCACCGCGGTCATCACCGCTCAGGAATCGCTGAGCTATCGCCAGCTCGACGCGCGAGCCGGCGAGATCGCGCGTCGGCTGCGCGCATGTGGCGTCGAGAGGAACACGCGCGTCGCACTCTGTGTCGAGCGGTCCGCGGATATGGTGGCCGGCATATTCGGCATTCTCGGGGCGGGCGCCGCCTACGTTCCCCTCGACCCGGCCTACCCGCCGGCCCGTCACGATTTCGTCCTGCGCGATACCGGCGTCCGCCTGATACTCACGACCCGGGCCCTGGGCCCACGGCTTCCGGTCGAGGCGGCGCGCATCGTACCGCTCGATGAGTCGGTTGGCCGGTTGCCGGTGGACTCCCCACCCGCCCCACCCCATCCCCTTCGCCGACCTCGGTCGGCTTTGCCGCCCTCGGTTCCCGGCTCCCCGTTACCGGTTGAAGGGCACTGGCGGCCGGGATCCGGAGACGAAGTGGACGCGGCCGATGCCGAACCTGCGGCCGGCGGTTCGCTCCGTGACGCCGCGTACGTGCTTCACACATCGGGCTCGACGGGTGTTCCGAAGGGCGTGATCGTCTCGCATCACAATCTCGCCTGCTCGACCGTGGCGCGGGCCGTTGCGTACTCGGAGCGCCCGGGTGTCTTCCTGCTGCTCCCGTCCTTTGCGTTCGACAGTTGCGTGGCGGGGATATTCTGGACGCTGGCGACGGGCGGCACGCTCGCGCTTCCGCCGCAACGGATCGAGCAGGACACGCACACGCTGGCCGCGTTCATTGAGCGCCACGCGGTGACGCACACGCTCTGTCTCCCCTCGCTCTGGGCTGCGTTCCTCGAGCACGCGCCGGCCGCCCGGCTGCACACGCTGCGGACGGTCATCGTCGCGGGCGAAGCGTGTCCGGCCACGCTCGTCAGGCGTCACTACGACGTGCTGCCCGGCGTCTCGCTCTGGAACGAGTACGGCCCGACCGAGGCGACCGTGTGGAGCACCGTGTATGCGGTCCCACGGGGCTTCGCCGGTGCGCGTGTCCCGATCGGCTCGCCCATCGCGGGCGCGCGCGTTCACGTCCTCGAGGCGGGCGGCGAACCGGCGCCGGTCGGCGTGCCGGGCGAGCTGTACATCGGCGGCGAAGGTGTGGCAGAGGGCTACGTGGACAGGCCGGAGGAGTCGGCGCTCCGGTTCGTGCCGGACCCCTTCTCCGAGAGCGCCGGCGCCCGTCTCTATCGAACCGGTGACCGCGCGCGCTGGCGGGATGACGGCGTGCTCGAGTTCCTGGGTCGCGTCGACCAGCAGGTCAAGGTTCGTGGCCATCGGATCGAACCGGGTGAGATCGAATCGGTGCTGCGCCAACACGTCGGTGTCCGCGATGGCGTCGTCGCGGTGCGCGCGGCTCACGGCCGCGCGTCACGCCCTGGGACGGACGTGGATCGGCTCACGAAGGCGTTGAGTGCGCTGCCGCGTACGGAGGCGGAACGAGTGCTCGAGATCGTCGAGCAGCTCGACATGGAGGTGACACCGTGATGCGACGACTTCGCCGTCACGACGGTGTCGAGGTCGAGGTACGCATCACGAGGGATGATTTCATCCGTCCGCCGCGTGATTCGCAGCGCAGCTGGCTCGTCAACCGCACCATGACGGAGCTCACGGAGGAGCTGCGCTATCTCGATCGCGCGGCGCGCGGCTTCGTCGCCGGCCGTGAGCACGCGGGCGTCCCCGATCGCGCGACCGCGCCGCTCCGTGATGAAGAGATCATGGAGGACTGGCAGGTCCCGATCATGCAGGTGATGGCGGCGCTCGTCGCGGCCGCGCACGGCGATGTCCTCGAGGTAGGGTTCGGTCGCGGCGTGTCCGCTTCCTTCCTCCAGGACGCTGGCGTCCGCTCGCACACGATCGTCGAGTGCAACCCGAGCGTGATCGACCGTTTCCATCAATGGCGCGCGGCACTGCCGGCCGAGCGCGACGTTCGGCTGATCACCGGACGGTGGCAGGACACGACCGACCGGCTCGCGCAGTACGATGGCGTTTTCTTCCACACGTACCCGCTCGATGATGACGAGTACGCGGACGCCGTCGTGCGAGGCGTAACCTTCGCGGCGGACTTCTTCCCGGTCGCGGCGCGACACCTTCGGCCCGGCGGCGTGTTCACCTATCTCACCAACGAGGCGGACTCGGTCAGTCGCGCACACCAGCGGCTGCTGCTCGAGCATTTCCGCGAGTTCCGCATGCAGATCGTGAGCCCACTCGCGCTCCCCGACAACAGCGCGGACGACCTGTGGGCGGATTCGATGGTCGTGATCGGAGCGATCCGATGAACACCACGCGAACGGAGCTGCGCCGGCGCATTGAACGACTGTCATCGAGTCGGCGCGCGCTGCTCGCCGAGCGTATCGAGGCCTTGGCGGACTCCTCGCCATCGCCGCCACCGGTTCCGGAGCAGCTCGTCGCCTGGGTCGTGCCGGCCGGCGGCGGCGAAGCGCCCACCGCCACGGCCCTTGCCGCGTTCCTGCGCGAGCGCGTCCCCGAGCACATGGTGCCGTCCGCATTCGTGATCGTGGATGAGCTCCCGCGGCTGCCCAACGGCAAGGTCGATTTGGCCGCGCTACCGGAGCCGATGCGGCCGGCGCACGAGACGGATGGCCTCGTAGCGCCCCGGAACGCGCGCGAGACGGCGCTGGCGGAGATCTGGAAGACGGTCCTCGGGGTCGACCGCGTCAGCGTCCACGATAACTTCTTCGAGCTCGGCGGCGACTCGATCCTGAGCATCCAGCTCGTGGCGCGTGCGCGGCGCGCCGGCTTGCATCTGACGCCCGACCTCGTGTTCGAGAATCAGACATTGGGCGCGCTCGCGAGCGCGGCGGGAACCGCGGACACGGACGTGCCCCGAGCGTCCATCGAGACCGCGCCGCTTTCGCCGATCCAGGCGTGGTTCTTCGAGCAGCCGCTCGCCTCGCCGCATCACTGGCACCAAGCGATCTGGCTGCTGCCGGGGCCGGACTTCGACAGAGACCGTTTCGAGCACGCGATCCGGCGCGTGGTCGACCACCACGACGCGCTGCGCCTGTGCTTCCGCCGTGGCCCAACGGGGTGGACCCAGACGTTGGCGCGCGGCGCGGCCGGCACCCTATGCGACATCGTCGTTCCAGCGTGCAGCCGCGCGGGGCTCGCGGCCGCCCTCGACCGCACCGTGCACGATCTCTGTGCCGCGACCGACCTCGGGCGTGGGCCGATGCTGCACGCGGCCGTGGTGCGGTGCGAGGGCGAGCCGGCCGGCCGCATCCTGCTCGCATTGCACCACCTCGCCGTCGATGCGGTCTCGTGGAGCATCCTGCTCGAGGATCTGGCCACGGCGTACGCAGGAGACGAAAGCGCGGCCGGCCTCTCCCGGACCACGCCGTTTCTCGCGTGGTGCGAGGCCCTGGCGCGTGCCACGCGTAGCGGCCGGCTCGACGAGGGAAGCGCGTTCTGGATGGACATGCCCAGTGACCTGCCCTTTTTGCCGCGCCAGCGCGACCGCGCGTTCGTCGAAGCCTCGGCCGTGACCGCCACGGCATCACTCGGTGAAGAAGCAACGGCCAACCTCGTTCACGACGTCCATCGAGCGTACAACACGAACATCGAGGACGTGCTTCTCGCCGCGCTCGCGCGCACCGTCACCGAGTGGATGAAGCAGCCGCGCGTCCTCGTCGGCGTCGAGCGGCACGGACGTGAGCCGCTCGTGGACGGCGTGGACCTGTCACGAACCGTGGGCTGGCTTACGTCCTACTTCCCCGTCGTGCTCGAGTCGGCTCCCGATCAGGATGCGGGTACCACGCTGCGTTCGACGAAGGACCAACTGCGTGCGATCCCGCACCGCGGAGCCGGCTACGGCGCATTGCGCTACCTTCGCGATGACGCCATTGCCCGCAACCTCGCCGGCCGGCCGGCACCCGAGATCATCTTCAACTATTCGGGCCGTGTCGATGATTCGAGTCACGGCATGGGTCCGTGGCGGAGACTCGGGCCACCGTTCGCCTCGCGGGCGCAAGAGAACGGGCGCGCGCACCGCATCGAGGTCAACGCGTTTCTGGCCGGCGGATCATTGCGCGCGCTGTGGACGGGAAGCACCGAACAGTATGATCGTGAAACCCTCGATCGTCTCGCCGAGCGATTCCTCGACGAGCTGCGCGCGCTCATCACGCACGCGCTCGGTGCGCGTACGAGCGGCTTCACGCCCTCCGATTTCCCGGACGCCGGGCTGAGTCAGGAATCGCTCGATCGTCTGCTCGAGGGGCTCGGCGCATGACAAGCCCCGCGGACGCTGTAAAGCTCGACCGTCAGAACATCGAGACGATCCATCCCCTCACTCCGGTGCAAGCGTCCTTGCTGTTCGCGGCATTGCGGGCCGGTCAGGAGGACAGTGCGGATCCCGGGTTCTTGCAAGTGCGCTGCACGCTGTCGGGCGCGTTGGATGAAGCCGCGCTGGAAGCGGCGTGGGACCGCCTAGTCGAACGGCACGCGGCGCTGCGCACCTCGATTCACTGGCGGAACGTCGACCGTCCGGTCCAAGTCGTCGCACGGCGCGCCCGGGTTTCGTGGACGATCGAAGACGTCCGTGGCGTTGCACGGGACGATCAGGAACGCCGCCTCGAGCGTTGGCTCGAGCAGGACCGCGCGAACGGCCTGGACTTGTCGCGCCCGCCGGTGCTCCGCCTCGCAAGGTTTCGACGCGCGGACGCCGAGTGGTCACTGGTCATGAGCTGCCATCACGTGCTCTTCGATGGCTGGTCCGGGGCCATCCTTCTCGATGAGGTGACGGCGTTCCACGATGCGCTACGCGGCGGCGGCGAACCGCAGCTCGAGGCCGCGCGGCCGTTCGGCGATTACGTGCGTTGGTTGCTGCGGCAAGACCCAACGGCGGCCGAGGCTTACTGGCGCGATCAGCTCGCCGGCTTAGACCAGTGTGCGACGCTTCCCTTCCCGGTCGCTCGGGTTCCGGATCCGCGCGAAAGGCCCCCTCACCCTGACGCTCTCACCCGAAGAGGGAACGGACGGGGTGGTGATGTCGTTTCGCGCGCGAGCACGGTGAGCGGCGCAAACCATATCTCGATGGTTCTCGATGAGCGGCGGACGGCCACGCTCCAGGCGTTTGCGCGTACCGAGCGACTCACGGCGGGCACGCTCGTGTCCGCGGGGTGGGCGGCCCTCATCGCCGCCCGCGCGGGCGCCACGGACGTCTGTTTCGGCACGACCGTCTCCGGACGAACGGCGCCCCTACCCGGCATCGAGTCCATGGTGGGCACGCTCATCAATGCGCTGCCGTTGAGAGCGTGCGTGCCAGGGGACGCCACGGCGCGCGCGTTCCTCCACGACATCCAGGATCGGCTGGTCGCCATGCGGCGCTTCGAGCACACGCCTCCGGAGCGCGTTCAGGCGTGGGCCTCCGTTCCCGGCCGGCAAAGGACCTTCGACAGTCTCGTCGTCTTCGAGAACTTCCCGGTCCGCCGACCTTCGTCCGCCGGTGGTCTGCGCATCGAAGACCTGCGGGGTGGCGTTACCACGACGGCGCCGCTCACGTTGGTGGCCGCGCCGGGCCCCCGTCTCGAGCTACACCTGCTGTATGATGGCTCATGGATCGACGCCGAGGCGGGTGGCTCGCTGCTCGCTCATCTCGTAGAGATCGTCGACAGACTCGTGCGCGAGCCCGACTCGCGGATCGCGGATCTGATCGGCGCCTCGCGCGGCCCTGTTGCGATGAGCGCCGAGTCTAGCCGCAACCCGCAACCCGCAACCCGTCAACCCGAGAACGTCTGCGTCGATCCACTCGAGCTCCAGCTCATCCAGATCTTCGAGAGCGTCCTGCGCGTGCACCCGATCGGCGTGCACGATGACTTCTTCGCGCTCGGCGGAGATTCGCTGACGGCCGCGAGGCTCTTCGACGTGATCGAGACGGTCCTCGGCCGCCGGCTGCCTCTCGCGACGTTGTTCGAGGCCTCATCGGTCACGGCGCTCGCCGCTCGGCTGCGCTCCGACGGCTGGGCGGCGCCGTGGTCCTCGCTCGTCCCCATGCAGCCGGCCGGCTCACAGCCGCCGCTCTTCTGCGTTCACTCCTACGAAGGTCACATCCTCCACTACCGCGATCTCGCCCGCATGCTGGCGCCGGATCTACCCGTCTATGGGCTGCAATCGATCGGGCTGAACGGCGCGGTGCAGCCGCTCGAGCGGGTCGAAGACATGGCGGCCCGGTACCTCGCGGAGATCAGGGCCGTGCAGCCCGAAGGTCCGTACAGAATCGCGGGGATGTGCTTCGGCATCGCGGTCGCGTTCGAGATGGCGCAGCAGCTGAACGCGCGGGCCGAGGAGGTGGAGCGCCTCTTCATTCTCGATAGCGGGTTCCTCCAGCTGCTGCCTCCTCCGCCGCCGCCGGACGGGCCGTTCCTGAAGCGCGCCGTCGACCAGGGCGTAGACCTGTGCTACCGCGGCGTCCAGCGATTGCGGCGCTTGGGCGAGACCCGACACGCCAGGAACCTCCGCCATGTCCGCCAAAGCAACGAGAGGGCGTGGTGGCGCTACGAACCGAAGCCCTATCCAGGGTCGATCACGCTGCTGCGCAGCGAAGGTCACGGCTCCCACCGCAAATGGCACGTCCGAACGTGGTCGAAGCTCGCCGGTCGGCTCGATACCCACACCGTGCCTGGCGGCCACCTCAACTTTCTCTCGGAGCCGCTCGTGGAGCACCTCGCGGAGCGGGTACGCGCATGCCTCGGCTCACACGTGCCAACGTGAGCGACGTGAATGAGGTGAGCCGACGCAGGCGGGTGCGCGGTCAGAAGAACAGGGTCAACCCCGCACGCAGGTTGCGCGGCGAGCCGGGCGTGAAATGCAGCTCGGAAACCGACACGGCCTCCCCGGGCAGGCGCGACTCGGTGTCGAACTGCGCTTCGTTCCAGTCCGAGTTCAATAGATTCTCGACGGCGACGTTCAGCCGCACGGGTCCGATGCGGTAGCCGCCGTACAGGTTGAGCAGCGTGTAGCCTTCCGCGGTCACGGTGCCCGCTTCGTTGGCGGGCCGGTCGCCGATATGGACGTAGCGGAGCGATGCATCCCAACGATCCGACCGTACCGCGTTGATCCCGCCCGTCCAGGTCAGCCGCGGCGCGAGCGGAATGTCATCCTCGCCCGCCGGGTCGTCGCGAAGCGTGCCGCGACTCAGACTGATGTCTGCGTCAGCCGCCAGCCACGACGTCAGGCCGACTCGGGCTTCGAGGTCGAGCCCGTAGCGACGGCTGCGTCCGCTCAGCTCGGTGAACCCACCATCCCCCACGTATACGAATTCGCGCTCGAGGTCGATGAACCACGCCGCGGCCGCGAGGTTCAGGCCCTGCATCGGTCGCGTTCGTACACCCACCTCGCCGCCGAGCGCGCGCGGCAGGGTCTCGACGTCGATGTGCTCGGGATCGAAGTTCCGTTCCACGAGCCGTTCCTCGATCTCGGCCTCGCTCAGCCCGTCGCGCCGGTAGCCGCGCGCAAGCTCGCCGATGCGACGGTCCAGCACGATGTCGCGTGCATCGTTCGAGTGGAATCCGGAGCCCATGTTCAAGAACAGATCGAGCTCGGGGACGGGGTTGAAGACGAGACTCGCCTTCGGGCTCAGAATCGTCTGTTGCGCGTAGCCGGATGCATGCGGCAGCTCGGCCGGCTCACCGTCGAGCCGATCGTCGACATCGTATGTGAAGTAATCCCAGCGCACGCCGAGCTTAAGACGTAGCCTCGGGCTCAGCTGAAGCTCTTCCTGGGCCCAGAGGTAGAGGTTGCGCTCCCCGATGCCGGAGTCGACGAGCGGCTCGTTGCGGGACCGATCCGGACTGTGCCACAGCGAGACGTCGATGTCGTCGGCGCGGAAGCCGCCGCCAAGCGTCGCCACCGCCTGCGCGAATCCGCCGAGCAGGTGTTGAAATCGGTACGAGCCGTTCAGGCCGCGCATCTGCCTGCGGTCCGTCTGCTCGATCATGTCACCGTTCTGCGGGTCCTCGAGGAACAGCGTGAAGTTCGAGAACAGCTTGAAGTTGTAACGCGTAAAGTAGCCCTGGAGCCGGAACTGCGCGTCGCTCGAGCCTGACTCGTACACCAAGTTGACGTCCTGTCGGCTCGTGGTCCCTCCCTCGAGATCGTCGATCGCACCGAACCGCCCGATCAAACCGGATTGAATCGCGCGCCGCGGGACCTGGCCGGAAGCGTCCCACGCCGAGCTGAAGCCGCTCGCCGCGACCGCCAATCGCGTGTCCTCGCTCAGGTGCGTGTGGAACTTGCCGAACAGGTTGAACCGCGCGAAATCCTGCGGCGCGTCGAACGGACCGTCGGTCCGGTAGAACTGGCCGGCCAGGTACGCGCCCTGGTGCGGTCCGGCCGTCGGGACCTGGTACAGCGCCGTCAGTGCTGTCGTGCTGAACTCTCCCGCTTCCATCCGCACCAAGTTCTCTTCGAGATGATCCCGCGTCGTGAACGAGATTGCGCCCGCCGTCGCGAAGTTGCCCGCTTCCATCGTGTAGGGGCCCTTGTCGACGTCGAGTCGCTCGACGACGTCAGGTATGACGAAATGCAGGTCGGCGTAGCCCTGGCCGTGGCCGTGCGACACCATGTTCACGGGCATGCCATCGACCGAGATGGCGACGTCTGTGCCGTGATCCGCGTCGAAGCCGCGCAGGAAAATCTGCTCGGCTTTGCCGCCGCCCGCGTGCTGCGCCGTAACGAGGCCGGGCGCGAGGCGCAGCAGGTCCTGCGCCGACCGAACCGGCCGTACAACCAGGTCGAACGCGCGCACGGCCCGTGACGAGGCTGCCGAGAACGCGCGGTCCGCGCTCGCCAGGACTTCGTCCAGCTCGATCGGCGTCGCGTCGAGCTCGACGTCGACTCGCGCGTCCTCGCCGGCCACCACCGTCACTTCCTGCTCGAATGCGTCGAACCCGAGCGCGTTCACGACGAGCGTGTAACGGCCGGGCGCGACGCGCGGGAGCTCGAATCCGCCGTTCACGCCGGTCCGTACCTCCTGGCCGCTCTCGTCGAGCCGGACGAGTACGTCCGCGATGCCCTGCCCCGTCTCGTGGTTTTGCACGACCCCGCGGATCGTGCTCAGCGCCTGGCCGGCCGCCGGTGCTTGGGTGAGCAACGGAAAAGCCAGGGCGCACAGCAATGGAAGACACGCGCTCGCCTTACCAAACATCATTGGATCTCGCCTCGATCGTGCGGTCGTTGAAGTCAAGGTGCTGGCCGGGCGGAACGCCGCCCCGTTTCGACGTGCGCGTAGATGGTGACTCTCATCGCATGCCCGTGCCAGTAGCCAGAAGGCGGGTATCTTCAGACAGGGTTGCACCCTTCTTTGGCCCGCATCGGAGCTACGTTACAACGCCTCCGTTCAGATTCCTCGCCTCCTAGCTGTCCAGGCCGTGACGAACGGCGAGCAGCGCGGCCTGGGTGCGGTCGTGAACGCCCAGCTTCTCGAGGAGGCTGCTGACGTGGCCCTTCACGGTACCCAGGGTGAGGCCCAGGTCCTTCGCGATCGCCTTGTTACTCCGCCCAGACGCGATCAGGCGCAGCACATCCAGCTCCCGGCTCGTGAGGGCGTCGAACGGCGTGCTCGCGTCCGGCGGCACGATCTGACGCATGAGCTGCTGCTGTGCCTCCGCATGCAGCGTGGGCCGCCCTTGCGCCGCTGCGCGAATCGCTTGGACGAGCTCGGCACGGGCGACGTCCTTCAGCAGATAGCCGATCGCGCCGGCCACAATCGCCTCTCGGACCTGCTCCTCTTCGACGAACGTGGTGAGCACGACGATGCGGCTGTCCACACCGGCAGCGCGAATGTTGCGGATCGCGTCGATGCCGCTCAAACCCGGCATTACCAGGTCCATGAGGATGACGTCCGGCCTGAGCTCGACCGCGAGCGCGACCGCATGATGTCCGTCGGTGGCACGCCCGACCACGAGAATGTCGTCGGGTTCGCCGGCGAGTATGAGCTGCAGCCCTTCTCGGACAACCTCGTGGTCGTCGGCGATCAGCACTCGAATCGGCGTGCTCATAGCGAATTGTAGGTCCTTACGCGTCGTTGCGGCGGAACGGCGCTCCGTTCGCCGCGCTACGAGGATGTGAACGAAGACCGAATCGGGATGAGTACCTCGACCTGCGTACCCCGGCCGCGAACGCTCGACAGGCGGAACTCGCCACCCACCGATTC
>JBOHRM010000721.1:0-1555 GCA_050732715.1 Longimicrobiales bacterium | reverse complement strand
GTAGGCGGCCATGACGGCGATCCAGATCAACGTGTTGGGAAAGCTGAAAGCTGCGGACTGGAAGCCCTCGGCCCTAGCGGCCGCCTCGACGTCGGTTGCTGTAATTGCGCCAGCGTGGAAGGCGTCGAACTTCGAGCGGAACTCTGTGCCCAGGTTCGCGAGCAGGAGGCCGATGATGATGAACGTCGCGAGAACGACAGCGGGCACGAGCACCCAGCGCTGGATCGGCCTATAAACCCGGAGCCCGAACACCGTCAAAAGCCAGCACGCTACGACGACGGAGGCTCCAACGACGAAGTTCCCGTTGCTCGTGACGAGCCACTGCGCGAGCCCCGACGCACCGACGGCGTCGGCGATCGGGACGAGCCCGAACGTGCCCACAACGAATGCCCCCGCCGTCGGGAACGCGAGCCAGAACAGGAGCTGGCAGGCCCACGGCACCGTAAACCCGACGACGGGCAGGAGCGACCGCGTCTCGTAGAGGTAGTCGCCCCCGGCCCTTGGCATCGCTGACCCCAGAGAGGAATAGACGAAGTAGATGAGTACTCCGAGGAGGAGGGTGAGGATGAGCATGAGGGGGACGTTGATCCCCGGCGAGCTGAACTGAGGGAACGGGAAGAGGAAAACGAAGCCGAATAGACCCCCGGTCGCGAAGACGCCGTACCAGGCGGCATCGGTCAAGGTGAGTTCCCGCACGAGCCCGGAAGACGCCCGCGTGAACAGAGGAACGCGTGCAGCACCACCCCCCGCGCCCTCAGCCGCAGTGGAAGCCACCATAGCATCCTCCTTCACGGTGCGATCACCGGCGGACACCAGGGATGCATTCCCACGATTCGTCGATACTACCACGATTCGTCTGCTAAGGCATGTATTTGGACGATACAGACCGCGAAAGGCCGCCGTTACCGCCATGAATCGAGCAGGCTCCAGATCGATGCGCTGGTGCTCCGTTAGCATCTGCCACTCGGCGCGGGGCCCTTGGGCGTCGGGCGCCGCCGACAAGGGGCGCGGCTCGAACTCGGCGCGAGCGACGAGAAGAGGTCGAGCGCCTCCCGCACCCTGATCCGATCCGGGAGTGCCGACTCCTGGAGCTGGGAGCCGATGTGCCGGCGCAACGCCGCGCGCTCCGTAGCGGGGTCAAGCCCGAGCACGCGAAGCTCGCCGGCATCGGCGCACCGCAGGCCCTGGAGGCACTCGACCGTCGTCGTCTTGCCCGACCCGTTCGCGCCGATGAGGCCGAAGATCTCGCCCCGCGCGACCTCGAACGAGACGCCCCCGACCGCCACCGTCTCGCCGTACGCCTTGCGCAGATTCCGGGACCGAGATGGCGAGCGGAGATGCCACCGCGTCGAGCGCGACCCTGTCACCTTCTTGCTTTTCCGTCAATGCGCTTGACCCGTTCGTAGTTGCGTCTCTTGAATGGGGCCGCGCTCAAGCGCGTCGGCGATCGCGTCGTACGCTCGCGGCTTGAGCGCGCCGTCGCGACCGACGAGATCGCGTGCCCGGCCCTCGGCGAGGAGAGCCGCCACTGCCTTGCCGGTGGGCAGCTTCCCAT
>JBOHRM010000720.1:0-2509 GCA_050732715.1 Longimicrobiales bacterium | reverse complement strand
AGCAGGAACTCCGAACGCTGGAAGCCCGCCGGCAGCGCCTGCTTGATCGTTTGCTCGATCACGCGCGGACCCGCGAACCCGATCAATGCGCCCGGCTCGGCGAGAATCACGTCGCCCAACATCGCGTACGACGCGGTGACGCCGCCCGTTGTCGGATTCGTCAGGATCGAGATGTACGGCACAGCCGCATCGTGCAACCGCGCCAGCGCGGCCGACGTCTTGGCCATCTGCATCAGCGACAGGATGCCTTCCTGCATGCGCGCGCCGCCGGACGCGCTGACGATCAGCAGCGGTTCGTGGCGATCGAGACAGCCCCGGGCGAGCCGCGCGACGCGCTCGCCGACCACGGAGCCCATGCTGCCGCCGATGAACGCGAAGTCCATCACGGCGAGGCCGACCGGTATCTCGTCGAGGCGGCCCACGACCGTGCACACCGCGTCGCCGGATTCCGTCTTGCGCTCGGCCGCCGCGAGCCGCTCCGGGTACGGCTTGAGGTCGACAAAGTGGAGCGGATCCGCACTGCGCAACTCGGCGTTCAACTCCTCCCACTGGCCGTCCAGGAGCAGACGCAGGTATTCCTCGACGCCGATCTGCATGTGGTGCCCACAGTGCAGACACACATAGCCGTTCTGGACAAGCCGCGCGCGGTAAAGAATCTCAGCGCATTCGGGGCACTTCTCGAAGATCTCGGTGGGCAGGTCTCGCCGATCCGCCGCCTGTAGCTTTCGCTCCGGCTTCCTGAACCAGGCCATGAGATCAAATGATGAATGATGAATGATGAATGATGAACGTCACCATCTCAATCATTTCGCATTCCGCATTCATCATTTCGCATTATCCGTTCAAATCCTTCCGTGCTCGAGGCCGACGCGCTGGGCGATGCCGAGCGCAATGAAGGTCGCGAGCAGGAATGACCCGCCGTAGCTGAGGAACGGCAACGGCAGGCCCGTGATCGGCATCACGCCGACGGTCATACCGATGTTGACCAGTATGTGCGTGAACCAGATGCCGAAGATACCGAAGACCGCGATACCGGCAAAGGGGTCCTGCATACGCTCGGCCAGCCGCGCGAGGCGCCAGAGGATCAAGATGTACGTGAGTAGAACCAGCGTCGCCCCGACGAAACCGAACTCCTCACCGATGACCGCGTAGATGAAATCCGTGTGCTGCTCGGGGAGGAACGCGAGCCGCTTCTGCGACCCTTCGAGAAAACCTTGACCGGAAAAGCCGCCGCTGCCGATCGCGACCTGTGACTGGATGTGGTGGTACCCCGATCCACGCGGGTCCGCGTACGGGTTGACGAACGCGATGAACCGATTCTGCTGATACGGCTCGAGCGAGTTCCACGCCGGCAGTGCGACGGTGCCCGCGGCCAGGTTCGCGGCCAGGATCGCCACGCTCTCCCACAAGTACGTGCGGTAGACGAAGAGGAAGATGATGAGGAAGACCATGTACGCGCTGAACAGCCAGCTCCAGAACGCGAGCAGCAGCCCGATGAGCGGACTGAGCAGCAGGAACATCAGCGGGAGCGGCGTGCCCCCCCAATACAGCGCAGCGACCAACGCGCCGCCGAACACCATCGCCGTGCCGAGGTTCGGCTGGAGGAACACCAGCAGCATCGGCACGACCGCGATCATGACCGGCTTCCACAACGTGAACAACGAGTGCGGCGTCTCGCGCCAAGCGCCCATTACGCGCGCCAGCATCATCACGGTGGCGAGAATCGCGAACTGTGCGGGCTGCACGCCGATCGGCCCGAGCCGGAGCCATCGCTCGGTGCTGGCGCCCGTGCCCGCGCCCGTTCCGATCACCAGCGTGGCGGCGAGGACCAGCACACTGATGATGTAGGCGGGCAGCGCGAACCATTCGAGCCAACGCACTTGGATGCGCATGACCGCGAACAGCGCGACCAGCGACAGGCCGAGCCAGATCAACTGTAGTCGCCACGCGCCGGTCACGAACGGGTCCGACACATCCAGCTGACCCGCCGAATAGATCATGGCGACGCCGAACAGCGAGAGGACGATGACCACCAGCAGGAGCAGTGGGTCGCCGAACGTCGAAAGGATGCGCTTCACTAACGCCAAAAGGACCTCACGCGCGTTCGCCGCTGACCGCGCGATAAATCAACGTGGCGGTGACACCGGCGGCCGCCGCGTACAACGCGATCAACGGCAGCGCAATGACGAGCGTGCTCGCGGCCTCGACGCGCGGCGCACCGGGCGCGACCAGGAACACGAGCGCATCGCGCAGCCATGTACCGAGGAACAGATACACCAGCAGGAATGGAACGCTCTCGCCCTCGAACAAGTCACGCGAGCGCGCACCGAGATAGCAGACGAGTGTGAGGGCGAACGCGCTCGCACCGAAAGACGTCAGTGACAGCGCGTCCTCGAGCAGACCGAGACCGAAACCGACGCCCGCCGCGGCGCCGGGACGCAGCCGCCTCGCGGCGATCAGCGCGGCGACCGTCAACAGCTGCGGCGCTTCGCCGCCGAAGCCGAACGCC
>JBOHRM010000719.1:0-4665 GCA_050732715.1 Longimicrobiales bacterium | reverse complement strand
ACCTTGGCCAATCGGCGGACCCGTCGGACCAGCCAGATCACGAACAGCGACGCCAGCAGCGCGAGCCCGGCTAGACCCAGCGTAAAGTACCAAGCCCGCCGCTCCGCGGCGTTGAGCGCGGCCCGTGCGCTGTCGACCTCGAGCCGGATGATCGAGTGCAGCGAGACCGTGTACATCAGCATTCCACGCAAAAGCTCACGGTTCTCGGCCAGCGTCTCGTCGCGGCTCGCGGGATCGAGCCGCGCCACGTCCGCGGCAGCCGGGAACGTCGTGTCCCAGCGGCGTGCGCTGCGGAGAAGATCTTCGCTGTGCATCCGGGGCTCCGCGGTCAGCTGCGGCGTCACCGGTTCGAGCCGGTCGATCGCACGCCGCCGAGCCTCCGCGTTCTCCAGGCTCTCCAAGATCGCCGCGGTGTCCCCCGTAACCGCGTAGTGCTCCAACCCCTCGAGTTCGAGCGTCGTGGCCACGACCAGGTCGAGAGACGAGCGGAGCGCAGGCACGTTGACCGCAATCGCTCTCGCCTCGAGGTCCCGCGTCCGGAATGTGATCCACGTGCTGTAGCCAGCCAGAATGAGGATCGCGAGTACGAGCAGGCCCAACGGAAGCAGCACCAGCCAATCCGGCCACCGCTGGAGCTGCCTCAGGACGCGCTCGACTGTTCCGGCAGAATCCTGGGATTCACGTCTCGGGGTCATCGTGGGTTGGGGACTCGTCTCCGGTCCAATCCGGCGCACAGCGTGACCGCCGCGTCTCGTCCCCGGTCGCCGCCTTCGTCGTCCGCATGGCGCCCGCGAACAACCACTCGGCTGCAGGAAGTAGGCCGTCGATCGTGCCGGACCGCGACGGGATCCGCTGAGCACGTAGCCCCCGGTGGCGCCGGAATCGCGTTCCTCAGGATGCGGGCTGAGGCCGCCTTTCCCGTGGTGTGCGACTCCGCGAGGCAGGGTGTCGGATGCTTTCGACGAGCGCCTCCACCTCGGCCGGCGGAGGCGGCGTGAGCAGGCTCACGACGATCGTGACCGCGAAGTTGATGATCATGCCGACGGTCCCGATGCCCTGCGCGCCGATGCCGAACAAGGAATCGACGAGCGGCGCGTCCGTGCCGAACAGCTGGACCGAGCGGTTCAGCGCGATGAACGTGGCCGTGAAGATCAGGCCGGTGGCCATCCCCGCGACCGCACCCGCGGAGGTCGTCCGCTTCCAGAAGATGCCGAGCACGATGACCGGGAAGAAGCTGGCCGCGGCGAGGCCGAACGCGAAGGCGACGACCTCGGCGACGAATCCGGGAGGACGGATGCCGAAGTACGCGGCAACGAGGACGGCGCCGGCAATGACGCCACGGCCGACGCGCAGCAGCTCGGCGTCCGTCGCCCGAGGACGGATCATGTGGCCGTAGACGTCGTGCGCGATCGCGCTCGAGATGACGAGCAGAAGGCCGGACGCGGTCGAGAGCGCCGCCGCCAATCCGCCCGCCGCGACCAAGGCGATCACGACGGGCGCCAGCCGCGCGATCTCCGGCAGCGCCAGCACGATGATGTCTCGATCAATGCTGGCCGCGAGACCGGCGGCGCCGAACAGCTCGGCGGCTTGCATCACGCCGTCGCCGTTCGCGTCGTTCAACGTGATGAGCCCCGTCTCCATCCAGTTCCGCACCCATTCCACACCGGCAACAGTATCGACCGGCTGGCCCGCCAGCGCGCTCAGGATAAAGTACTTCGCGAAGACGGCGATCGCCGGCGCCGTCGTGTAGAGCAGCCCGATGAAGAGGAGCGCCCAACCGGCGCTCCAGCGCGCGGCGCTGACGCTGCGCACCGTGTAGAAGCGCACGATCACGTGCGGCAGCCCCGCGGTGCCGACCATGAGCGCGATCGTGATGGCGAGCACGTTGATCGGCGAGAGCTCGGTGAACGGCTCGCTGTAGGCGGCGAGACCGAGCTCCTGTGACAACCCGTCCAGGCGCGGCAGCACACCCGCGATCGCGAGCTGCGGCACGGGGATGCCGGTCAACGCGAATGCGATCGCGATCGCGGGCAGCAGGTACGCGAAGATGAGCACGCAGTACTGCGCGACCTGCGTGTAGGTGATCCCTTTCATCCCGCCCAACACCGCGTAGAACAACACCACGACCATGCCGATCAGCACGCCCACCTCGATGCTCACGCCCAGGAACCGGCTGAACACCACGCCCACGCCACGCATCTGACCGGCGACGTACGTGAAGCTCACGAACAGCGCGGCGATGACCGCGACGACGCGCGCCGTGTTCGAGTAGTAGCGGTCACCCACGAAGTCAGGGACCGTGAACTTGCCGAAGCGGCGCAGGTACGGGGCGAGCAGCAAGGCGAGAAGCACGTAGCCGCCGGTCCAGCCAATGAGGTAGATGCTGCCGTCCGAGCCCATGAACGCGATCAAGCCGGCCATCGAGATGAAGCTCGCGGCGCTCATCCAGTCCGCGGCGGTTGCCATCCCGTTCGCGACCGGCGAGACACCGCGGCCCGCCACGTAGAACTCCGCGGTCGTGCGCACCCGCGCCCAGAGCGCGATGCCGATGTACAGCGCGAAGCTCGCGATGACCGTGATCAGCGTCCACGCCTGGATCGACATACGTCAGCGGCGCGGCGCCGGCCCGGGCGTATGGGCACGCCGGCTGTGGGTGGAAGTCATGCGGATGTTGCGCTCAATGCGCGACCCCGGTACGCCGATCGTTCTCGCCGCCCAGACCGGCGCGCCGGTCCGCTCGGTCCGCGAGCACGGCGAAGATGAAGATGAGGGCAATGAAAACGTAGATCGCACCCTGCTGCGCGATCCAGAAGCCGAGCGGCAGGCCGAACAGCTCCACGCCGTTGAGCGGGCGAATGAGCAGAATGCCGAGCACCGGTCCAGTGAGGAACCAGACCGCGAGCAGTGCAAGGGTGAGCCGTAGGCGGTCTCTCCAGTAACGCTGCAATCGTGATCCATGCCCGTTCACGCGGCGGCCTCCTTCGGATGCGCGTGGCTTCCCCGTCCGCTGACCGCCGCCAACGTAACGGCCAGTTGCGCGCACCGCAAAGCCACATGCGGTATCATGTAGGATGCCGCAGTCCTTGAACGTCACTGCTCAGTTTGGCCATGCCGCTGCCCGGCACCGCGATCGCTGAAACTGGGTGGCGGCGGGGAACCCGGAACTCGCAACCCGGAACCCGGAACCTGTTTCGAGTCAGTTCAGGAACGTGTAGCTGAGCTTGACCAGGAAGAGGTTGTTCGGGAACACGTCGAACGTGTCCGATATCTGCCGGCCCCAAGAGCGTGCGAACGGCGAGCGCTGCCACGGACCGAGCGGGTTGAGCTCGTCCTCGGAACGGCGCCCGTGCGTCCAGACCAGATAGAGCGTCGAGCCGGGGCGGTACTCCCAGCGCAGCACGGCGTTGGACTGGATGCTGCTGAGCGCGAACTCGTCGCGCTTCGGGAACGCGTCGAACGGAGCGAGCGCCTCCGGGGTGCGGAGAATCCTCATCCCGCGGTAGCGGCCGGCGGCGACGAATAGCTGACCATACAGCTGGATGGAAAGATCGGGCGTGAACGTATACGTGCCCCGCAGCGTCAGGTCGGCTGAGCGCGTGTCGCGGGCGCCGAACACGGGGACGAAGTAGCGGTCGGCGCCGATCGGCTGCACGTCCGCGAGGAGCGTTGCGATCCCGGCGTCGTCTTCGAGTGCCACGTAGTCGGACGGATCGGCGCCCGCGGGCCCGCCCGACTCCCGCGCGATCCGCCATCCCGCGTCGGTGCGAAGGAACGTCTCGTTGGACGACCACGCGAGCACGCCGTCCTCCCACTCTGCGTCCAGGTTTCCTTCCACCGAGAGCCGATCGCTGACGATCCAGTCGCCGCGCAGGCCCGCGGAGTAGCCGGGTCCGCCACTTCCTTGCAGAGTCAAGCCCACCTCGGGCTCGACCTCCCAGCTCCTGCGCTCATCCGTGCTGATCTCGAATTGGAACGACAATGTGGACGGAGCGGCCCACGGACCGGCGCCGCGCGTCTCGAACAGGTCATGGCCGCCGAACGGGCGCTCGATCTCGACGGTCGCCTCGACGTTCTGGAATCCGCGCAGCACACCCCTCGAGCTGAGCTCGAGGCTCAGACCCTGGCTCAACCCATCGACATATGCGAAACGTTGCACGCCGAACAGCTCGACGCTGGCCCGCTGGAACGGCCCGAACGGACGGTTGCCACGGACCTCTTGCTCGAGGCTTCCGATCAACACGTAGGCGTTGTTGGATTGAAGCTCTCCGACATCGGTGGGATCGAATTCATCCGTGAAGACCTCGACGCCGCCGAATCCCTGCCACGCGCCCTGGCGTTTCCGGGCCCAGAGCTTCGCGGCGAAGCCGGTCTCGGACGCCGTGACTCCGCCGGTCCGCCACTGGTTCGTCAGGGCGGCGAAGCCTTCCAGCCCGTAGTCGTTGTCCCGGAGGCGCAGGTCCCAGTCCGCGCCGGCGACGACGCTCCGGCCACGACCCTCGCCCGACTGCTCATCGTGCAGAGTCAGAATGCCGCCCGCGGTCGAGTACGCGCCGAACTGCTGGCTCGCGCGCAGCACGCCATAAACCTGTTCCGGCTGGAAATCATCGCCCGTCGTGGCGCCGAGCACGCCGAAGGAGAGGCCGCGCGCCGTACGGCCCGAGAGCT
>JBOHRM010000718.1:0-10407 GCA_050732715.1 Longimicrobiales bacterium | reverse complement strand
CGCGACAGTCCGCCGAGCAGCCGCCCGGGCAGATCCGTGGTGTCGTGACGTTGGCCGAGACGGGTGCGCCGCTCGCGACCGCCGCGGTGACGATCCGCGGCGCCGCCGACTCGGCGCTGATCACGGGCGTGCTGACCACCGAGGACGGCCAGTTCCAGGTCGACGGCCTGACGCTCGGCGCGTACGCGGTGCATGTGAGCCACCTCGGCTTCGCTTCCCAGACCGTCGACAACCTCGAATTGACGGCCGATGCCCCCATTGGCGATGTCGGCGTGATCGCGCTCGAGGCGGATGCCGTCGAGCTCGGTGAGATCCAGGCGCAGGCGCAGCGTTCGCCCGTGGTGATCGAGGTCGATCGGACGGTTTACTCGGCGGACGACCTGCCGTCATCGGCCGCGGGCACGGCGCACGACCTGCTGCGCGATATCCCCGAGCTCGACGTCGACGCCAACGGCCGAGTCAGGCTGCGTGGCCAGCTCGTCGCGATCCATTTGAACGGCCGGCCCTCGGCGCTTCCCGGTGATGCGCTGTTGAATTTTCTCCAGCAGTTGCCGGCGGACCGGCTCGCGACGATCGAGGTCATGCCGAACCCATCGGCGAGGCACGATCCCGAGGGGATGGGCGGCATCGTCAACCTCATCCTCGATCAAAATGTCGGCCTCGGGCTGAGTGGCAGCTTGTCGGCACGGGGCAGTACACGCGGCCAGAACATCATCGGCGCCGACCTCGCGTATCAGCGCGGCCCACTCACGGTCTTCGGCTACGCCGGGCTCTCGTTGGAAGAGTTTCTGCGCAAGCGCACGGACACGCGCCAAAACCTGCTCGCCGAACCGCCGGCCGCCTCGTTGATCGGTCAGCAAGGTGAAGAAACGCTCGACAATACGTCGCGGACCCTCGATGTCACGACGGAGCTGAAGATCGGCGGCCGGACGACTGCGTGGTTCCAGGCACTGACCTACGGCATCGACGGCGACAACGGTCTCGCGATGCTCTACGATCTGTCCGACGCGTCGGGCGATGTGCTGAATCGCTACAACCGGTCGACCGCGACCGACCACGGCTCGACGGTCTACGACATCACGTTCGGTCTCGACCACGCGATTGCGCCGCAGGCCCATGAGCTGAACTTCGATGTTCGCTACAACCGCCGCGACGGGCGCGCGGACGTGTCCGTCGATCAGACGTCGATGTTGGACCCTGACGAGCCCATCGAGGAAACGCTGCTCACCGATCGCGATTACGAGAATGGCGAGCTCGCCGTCCATGCCGATTATATGCGGCCGTTGGGCGAGGGCGGTCGTCTCGAGGTCGGTGTGGACATCAAGCGCCGCAACTGGGATGAGGACTATATCCAGGAGCTCTTCCTTGCGAGCGGCGTCGGCGCACTGGAGGATCAGAACCTCTACGCCTATGATGAGAGGTACAGCACGGTGTATCTGATCGTGTCGCGCCAGTTCGGCAAATTCGGGATCCAGCTCGGGGCCCGCGCGGAGGATGCCGATAACGCCTTCAAGCTGCGTACGCCCGCGGACGACACGTTCGACATCGACTACCGCACGATCTTCCCGAGCGTGAACGTTTCGTGGGACGCGGGTGCCGGACGCAGGGTGGGCTTCTCGTATTGGAAGCGTGTCGCCCGGCCGAGCGCGGAGCTTCTGAACCCGAGGACACCGAACTACGATCCGCTCAACCTCGCCGTCGGGAACCCCTTCCTGGGGCCGGCTTTCGTGAACTCGTTCAGTCTCGACTTCAGCAAGATCGGCAGCGTGGGTACTCTGCAGTTCTCACCGTACCTTCGTCGAACCGTCGACAGCTGGGAGCAGATCAAGCGCGTCGATTCGCTCGGCGTATCGACGGTCACTTTCGAGAACTCATCGTCTTACGAACGGCTCGGCGCGAGCGCGACCGGCTCGTTGCGTGTGGGTCGCTGGAGTGGCTCGGCGAACGTCGATGTTGCGCGTGCGGTCGTAAACGCGAGCAATGTATCTCCCGATTTCGATAACACGTCGATCGAATGGACGGCCGGCTTGAACGGCTCGGCACAGGTGACGGACGGGCTCAGCGCACAGCTCAGTGCGCGCTTCTGGCCGGCACGGCCGTTACCTCAGGGCAGGCAGTCCGCGTCGTTCGACAGCAGCATCGGGCTCCGGCAGCAGCTTCTGAACGGTAGGGCGACGTTGAGCCTGCTCGCGCGCGATCCACTCGACCTTGCGGAGTTCACCTTCGAGACTCGGGGCCGCGGGTACTCGCAGATCAGCCGCACGGAAAACAAGTTGCAGTCGCTGGCCCTCAGCTTCATCTATCGTTTCGGCCGGTCGCCTGACCCATCGAACCGCCAGCGCGAGGACCACACCGTGTCCGGCCAGACCGGCGAGCGGTTGCGCTAGCCGGCCCCCGAGCCAGCGGCGTGCATGCTGGCTGCGTGTAGCCCTAGCGGTGCCTTCCATGCTGCCCCTTACGCGTTGTGCGCGGCGCGGTTATCGTCACGACAGGATGAAGACGATTCCCGGTGCACTGGA
Organism: Longimicrobiales bacterium; assembly: GCA_050732715.1. Lineage (GTDB taxonomy): Bacteria > Gemmatimonadota > Gemmatimonadetes > Longimicrobiales > RSA9 > JBOHRM01. The sequence continues at coordinate 7,888 of JBOHRM010000718.1, read as the reverse complement.
GCGCGCACGCATGATTCCGCTGAACACATTGGGTCTTCCACGGCCACGCGCGGCTGCTGCATTCCTCGTGGTTGCGCTGGCCGCATGCGCTTCGGGTGCGCCGCCCGTCACACCGGCGCCGCAGCCGCCGGTCAACAGGGGGGCTCCGCCGCCGCCGGCGGCGCAGTCGGACCGCGTGCCGGCGGCCATCGTTTTCGAGGCTCCGAGCAACTGGCACCTGCTGGACGCGGAGATCGATCGCGTGGCCGGGATCGGCGCCGAGCGCGCGCTGAGCGAGCTGCTCGCGGACCGCGAACCGAGCCGCACGGTGGTTGTCGCCGTGATCGATGGCGGCGTCGACACCGCGCACGTCGATCTAGATGCCAACTTGTGGGAGAACCCGAACGATGCGGCGGACGGGCGCGACGATGATGGCAATGGCTACGTCGACGACGTGTTCGGCTGGAACTTCATCGGCGGCGCCGACGGCGAGAACGTGCACTACGACACGTTCGAGGTGACGCGGCTCCACGCGCAGTGCACGGGCGCGCAGGCGGCCGGGGCTGATGAGCCGACGCTGGCGGTGCCGTGTGACAGCATTGTGCGCGCGTTCGAGAGCAAGCGCGGCGAGGCCGAGCAGACGCTCGAGCAGATCCGAATGGTCGACATGGCGCTGGGTCCGGCGGTGCCGCTGCTGCGCGAGGTCATCGGCACGGACTCGCTGACGGTCGAGAACGTCAGGTCGGTGAGGTCATCGCGCGCGGACGTGCAGCACGCGCAGCAGATCTACCTCCAGCTCGCCGACAACGGCATCACGCCGGAAGACGTCGAGGAGGCGAAGACCGCCTACGAATCGCAGATCGAGTACGGCTACGACCTGTCGTTCAATCCGCGCCCCGTGGTGGGCGATGACTACGCGGACCTCGAGCAGCGCACGTACGGCAACCTCGACGTGATGGGCCCGGATGCGGGCCACGGCACGCACGTGGCCGGCATCATCGCCGCCGTGCGCGGCAACAGCGAGGGCATCGACGGCATCGCGCCGTCCGTTCGGATCATGGCGATCCGGGCGGTGCCGGACGGCGACGAACGCGACAAAGACGTAGCGAACGCGATTCGGTACGCGGCGGACAACGGCGCGGACATCATCAACATGAGCTTCGGCAAGGCGTTCTCGCCGCACAAGGGCATCGTAGACGAGGCGGTGAAGTACGCCGATGAGCGCGGCGTGCTGATGATACACGCGGCGGGTAACGATGGCGCGGACCTGGCCGTGGCGCCGAGCTATCCGAACCCGGTGTACGCGGACGGCGGCCACGCCGCGAACTGGATCGAGGTCGGCGCATCGTCGTGGAAGGGCGCGGACAGTCTGGCGGCGCCGTTCTCGAACTACGGTCGCGATCAGGTCGACGTGTTCGCGCCCGGCGTCGATATCCTGTCGACGGAGCCGGACGGCGCGTACGGGCGCAACAGCGGGACCAGCATGGCCGCACCGGTGGTCAGCGGCCTCGCGGCTCTGATCATGGCGTACTATCCCGACCTGAGCGCCGCCGACGTCAAGCGCATCATCCTCGAGTCGTCGACGAAGCTGCCCGATCAGCGCGTCGTTCGACCGGGCTCGGACAACGGCGAGCTGGTGCCGTTCGGCTCGTTGTCGAGGACGGGCGGGATCGTGAACGCCTACGCGGCGCTGCAAATGGCCGATCAGCTGAGCCGCTAGCGCGTAGCACCGAGAAGCGCGTAAGTTGACCGGGTCACGCCAACCTTGACCTGGGGTCGGCATCCATGTCGCAGGTTCGACGGGCAGGACCCATGTTGAGCGCGATCGCCGCAACGCTCGCGGCGTCGGCGCTGGCGGCGCAGATGCCGCCCACTCTCCCCAATCCCTATCGCGTGGCCGACGAGTCGTTCGGCGAGCTGCCGGACGGCCGTGAGTACGGCGCGACGAGCGCGGTCTATCCCAGCCCCGACGGGCGCACGATCTGGGTCACCGAGCGGTGCGGCGCGAACACGTGCATCGGCGCATCCGAGCTGGCCACCGTATTCCAGTTCGACCTCGATGGCAGGCTGCTGAAGGCGTTCGGCGAGGGGCTGTTCGCCTGGCCGCACGGCATGTACGTCGACCGCCAGGGCAACGTCTGGGTGACGGACGCGGCCGGCATCGGCGAGGCGCCCGAAGGCGTCGGCCACGTCATTCACAAGTTCACCCCCGACGGCGAGTTGTTGATGACGCTCGGCAAGACCGGTGTCGCCGGTGACGGGACGGACACGTTCAACCAGCCGTCCGACGTGCTGGTGGCACCGAACGGCGACATCTTCGTGGCGGACGGCCACGGCGCGCGCGGGAACAACCGCATCGTGAAGCTGACCAGCGACGGCCGCTTCATCAACGAGTGGGGTGGCACGGGCGAAGCGGACGGCCAGCTGCGCGACCCGCACGCGCTCGCCATGGACTCGCAGGGCCGGCTGTTCGTCGGTGACCGAGCCAACAATCGCATCCAGATCTTCGACCAGGACGGCAACCACCTCGCCTCATGGACGCAGTTCGGCCGGCCGAGCGGCTTGTTCATCGACGCCGACGATGCGCTGTACGTCACGGATTCGGAGTCCAACGCTCGCAGCAACCCGGGCGTCCGTAGGGGGATCTACATCGGCAGCGCGAAGACCGGCGAGGTCACGGCGTTCATCCCGGATCCCGAGCCGGACCCGGACAACGCGGGGACGAGCGGCGCGGAAGGCGTCGCGGCCGATGCGCTGGGCAATGTCTATGGCGCCGAGGTCGGCCCGCGAACGCTCCGGAAATACGAGCCCGTGCGCTAGCGCAGGTGCTAGCGGAACTCGAAAGGAGATTGTTATGACGAGGATCAAGACGGCGCTGGTTCTGGCAGGTATACTCGCGTGCGGGTTTCAGGTCGCGCTCGCCCAGGACGGTCCGCCGAGCTTCTTCCTGACGAGCGTTGGCCCGGGCAACGGGGCTGATCTGGGCGGTCTCGAGGGCGCCGACCAACACTGCACGATGCTCGCCGAGGCCGCGGGCCTCGAACAGCGCACATGGCGCGCGTACCTCAGCATGCCTGCCCCCGCGGAGGGTGGCGAGGCGGCCAACGCGCGCGATCGCATCGGCACCGGACCCTGGCACAACGTTCGAGGTGTGCTCATCGCTGAGAACGTGGACGACCTGCACGGCGACAACGCCAAATGGACAAAAGAGACGGTGTTGAACGAGAAGGGCGAGCCGGTGAACGGGCGTGGCGATGACCCGAACCGTCACGACATCCTGACCGGCTCGCAGCTCGACGGCACGGCGTTCGTGGCGGGCGAGGACACGACGTGCAACGGTTGGACGAACAGCGGCGCGGGCAGTGCGCGGGTCGGACACCATGACAAGACCGGCGGCGGTGACAACCCGTCGTCGTGGAACTCGGCGCACAGCTCGAGAGGGTGCGGCCAGGAAGACCTGCGCGGCACGGGCGGCGACGGGTTGTTCTACTGCTTCGCGATCGGCTGATCGGCAGATCGGTTGGGCGGTTAGCCGGTTCCCGGTTTATCCAGTTCACCAGCTGTTCGGATCGAGGTCGTGCGCGGCTGGTGACGCGGGGCGGAACCGGCAACCGGCAACCGGGAACAGACGAACCGGAGAACCGACCCATGACCATTACGTTCCGAGTCAACGGGACACCCGCGACCGTCGACGTCCCGGCGGACATGCCGCTGCTCTGGGTGCTGCGTGACGTGCTCGATCTCAAGGGCACGAAGTTCGGCTGCGGCGCCGCGCAATGTGGTGCGTGCACGGTTCACCTGAACGGTGTGGCGACGCGGTCATGCATGACGCCGGCGTCCGCGGTCGATGGCGAGGATGTCACGACGATCGAGGGCCTGTCGGCGGACGGCTCGCACCCGCTCCAGCTCGCGTGGGACGAGCTCGACGTGCCGCAGTGCGGCTACTGTCAAGCGGGCCAGCTGATGTCGGCGGCAGCGCTGCTCGAGCGGAATCCTCGACCCACCGACGCCGACATCGATGCGGCGATGGACGGCAACCTCTGCCGCTGCGCGACCTACCTGCGTATCCGACGGGCGATCCACCACGCGGCGGCCGCGGCGGCCACCGAATCCAGCGGCGCCGGCAGCTCCTCTCGGGACGGACCGCCCCATCAGGAGGTCCCATGATTATGACCTCGAATCCGAGCGCGGAACTCCGAACCCGGAACCCGGAACGCGGAACCCGGAACCCGGAACCCAGAACCCGGAACCCGGAACCCGGAACCGACGGCGCCAGGGGCGACGGAGGTCGACGAAGGGGCGGTGGTGGATGGAGAGGGGAGTCCACCCCGAGCGAAGCGAGACTCAGCCGGCGTCAGTTCCTCCGCGTGACATCGTTAGCGGGCGGCGGAATGCTGCTCGCGACGTACCTCGACGTTGGCCGCGCGGCCGGGCTCGTGGCGGATTCCGCGGCCGCGGAGTTCGTGCCCAACGCGTTCATCCGCATCACGCCGGACGGCGTGGTCACGATCATCGCGCAGAACCCCGAGATCGGTCAGGGCGTCAAGACGATGCTGCCGATGATCATCGCGGACGAGTTGGACGTCGCGTGGACGGACGTCCGCGTAGAGCAGGCCGATTTCGACCCCGAGAAGTACGAGGGCCAGTTCGCCGGCGGCAGTACCGCGACGCCGAACCACTGGCTCGCGATGCGGCGTGTCGGCGCGGCCGGGCGGGCGATGCTCGTCACGGCCGCGGCGCAAACGTGGGGCGTGGCGGCATCGGAGTGCGAGACGGCGGACGGCATCGTGCATCATCGCGCGAGCGGCCGCAGTCTTCGGTACGGCGAGCTCGTCGACCGCGCCGCGCAGCTGCCGGCGCCGGACCTCGAATCGGTGCCGCTCAAGGACGCCGCGGAGTTCCACATCATCGGGACTCGCGTGCGTGGCGTGGACAACCGCTCGATCGTGACGGGCAAGCCGTTGTTCGGCATCGACGTGACCGTGCCGGAGATGGTCTATGCCGTCTTCGAGAAGTGTCCAGTTTTCGGTGGCAAGGTCGCGGGTGCGAACCTCGATGAAGTCCGCGCGCTCCCCGGCGTACGTCACGCGTTCGTGGTCGAGGGCGGATCGGCGCTGAACGGCCTGCTCGGTGGCATGGCGATCGTGGGGGACACGTGGTGGGCCGCGCACAGTGCGCGCCGGCAGCTGCGCGTGACCTGGAACGAAGGTCCGACCGCGGCGCAGAGCAGTGAGGGGTTCGCGCGGCAGGCGGCCGAGCTGAAAACCCGACCGCCGCAGCGTTCGCTCCGCGGCGACGGCGACGTCGAAGCCGCGCTGGCGGGCGCCGCGCACGTGGTCGAGGCCGAGTACTTCTATCCGTTCATCGCGCATGCGCCGCTCGAGCCGCAGAACTGCACCGCGCACTTCAGCGCTGGCACGCTCGAGATATGGGCACCGACTCAGACACCGCAGAGCGGCCGGCGCCTCGTCGCCGAGACGCTCGGCATCGCGGAGGATGACATCACGATCCATCTGACGCGCATTGGCGGCGGTTTCGGCCGGCGCCTGAGCAACGACTACATGGTCGAGGCCGCGTGGATCGCGCGCGAGATCGGCGAGCCGGTCAAGCTGCTGTGGTCGCGCGAGGACGACATGCGGCACGACTTCTACCGGCCCGCCGGCTTCCACTACTTCTCCGGTGGCGTCGATGAGGGCGGCACGCTCGTCGCGTGGCGCGATCATTTCGTCTCGTTCGGCGAGGGTGAGGACTTCGCGCCGAGCGCGGGGATGAGCCCCGCCGAGTTTCCGGCGCGGTTCGTCGACAACGTCGCGCTCGACGTTTCGGTGATGCCGCTCGGCGTGCCGACCGGCGCGTTGCGCGCGCCCGGCAGCAACGGGCTGGCGTTCGTCATCCAATCGTTCATCGATGAGCTGGCGCACGCCGCGGGAAGAGATGCCGTGCAGTTCCGCCTCGATCTCCTCGCCCGTACTCCGCTGCCGGACCCGCCGCCGAGCGGGGAGCGCGGCCGCCGTCGGGGTCCGTCGTTCGACGCTGCACGGATGCGTGGCGTGCTCGAGCTCGCCGCCGAACGGTCCGGCTGGGGCACGCGTGATCTGCCGCGCGGCACCGGGATGGGCGTCGCGTTCCACTTCAGCCATCGCGGCCATTTCGCCGAGGTCGTGCAGGCGACCGTCAGCCGTGACGGCGTACTGACCGTGGACAACGTCTGGGTGGCCGGTGACGTCGGCCGCCACATCATCAACGCGAGCAACGCCGAGAACAACGTGCAAGGTGCGGTGCTCGACGGTCTCGGCGCGGCGATCGGTCAGGAGATTACGATCGAGAACGGCCGCGCCGTGCAGAGCAACTTCCACGACTTCCCGTTGCTGCGCCACACGCAGGCGCCGCCGATCGACGTCCAGTTCCGCCAAACCGACTTCGATCCGACCGGCATCGGTGAGCCGGCTCTGCCGCCGGCGATCCCGGCGCTGTGCAACGCGATCTTCGCCGCGACCGGCAAGCGCATCCGCTCGCTGCCGCTGTCGAAGCACGACCTCAGCTGGAGCGCGTCCGGCCCCTGAGGTCCGTCGTGCTGAGGTGGTTTGCGACATGACGTGAACAGAGTCAATCGCAGAGAACGAACAGAGGCGGCGGAGGGCGCAGAGGAACCGATGCAAACAAACCTCCGCGTCCTCCCACATCTCTGCGGCCTCGGCGGTTGAATTCTGTTGTGTACCTAGCGTCCCGTCCCAGAGATTCCTTGGCATTCGAACGCCGCTGCATCCCGCATCGCTGCGTTGCGCCTCCTCGAAATAGCCGCGCTATTCCGTCGTCGTCGCGCCTTGCGCTGCGGGCGCATCGGCGTTCTCGATGCGCAAGGAACTTCTGGGACGGGACACTAGCGGCTCAGCCAGTACGCGAGCTTGATGAGGAACGTGTTGTCGGGGTGCTGGTCGAACAGGTGGCGATAGTCTCGGTGCCACGCCTGATTCGAGTTCACGTCGGCGGAGGCCTCGCGCCCGTGCGCCCAGACCAGAAACAGGGTCGACCCGGGGCGATACTCCCAGCGTAACACCGTGTTCGTGCGTAGCTGACTGAACGTGAACTCGACGTTGGAGTCGGCCGGCGGCTCGAACGGGCGGAAACGCGCGTCGTACTCGTCGGCATCGGGCGTGGCGCTGACCTCGCGGAAGTCGGAGTACGTGCCCGTGCTGACGAACGGCTCGCCGTAGAACTCGAACGTGAGGTCGGGCGTGATCGTGTAGTTGATGCGCGCGCTCATCGAGATCGTGCGCTGGTCGAGGTGCGCGAACACGTAGTGCGTGACGCCATCGTCACCCGTGATGTTGTCGTACCACTGCGTGTGGTTGTCCTCGTTCTCGATGTCCACGCCGAGCTCCGCCTGGAACCGCGTCGAGAAGCGGACCGACACGCTCGGCTCGAGCGAGACGCTGTGGCTCTTGCCTTCGTCCGTAAACGACAGGTTGACCCACATCGAGGGCACGATCATGCGGCGGCTGTCGCCGTTCACGCCAAACCACGGGAAGAGCCCGCGCGACTGACGCAGTGGCGGTCCTCCACGCGTACAACGATCGCAGAAACTCTTGCCGAGCCGGCCGAGCGTGACGCCCGCGTGGACGTTCCAGTTGTTGTTCAGGTCCATGTGGCTGTTGACGTTCCACGCGTGCTCGAGCCGGAGCCCCGAGGTGTTCCACGTCTGCCAGTGGTTCGCGTTGAACCGCAGCCGCCGGTAGATCCCACGCTGGTCAAGAAAATTGAGCGCGGCCCATGTACTCCAGTCGATGATGTCGGCGCGGCGAAGGAATCCGAGATCGTTGACCTCGAAGCCCGCGGACTGATGCACCAGGCTGGTCTCGAAGCGCGTGATGCCGCCACCGTACTTGCCGAACTTGATCTGCTCGGCGTG
>JBOHRM010000717.1:0-7240 GCA_050732715.1 Longimicrobiales bacterium | reverse complement strand
GCCGACGATGCGCGCGAGCTGTTCCAGATCGTGGGTGCGATCGAAGGTCTCGGCGCGCGGGCCGCGGCGAGGCTGGTGGCACGCAAGCGCGCGCGTCTCGCGGCCGAGCTGCGTGGCTTCGATCAAGCGCTGCTCGGCGCGGCACAAGACCCGCCGGATTCCGAGGAGATCTTCGACATTTTCACGCGTTTTCACCTTCGCTACATCGAGACGGCGGCGGGCCCGCGACTGCGCGCGCTGCACGATTCGATCAAGCCGCAGGCGGAGCGGTATCGGAGGTTGTACAGCACCGCGCCGGAGGGACGCATCGCGGCGTCGGTCGCCGAGCACGAGCGGATCATTGTTGCGATCGAGAAGGGCGATGTCGAGGGCGCGCGTGTAGCGGTCGAGAGCAATTGGCAGAACGCCGCCGAGCGGTTGGCGGCGGTGATCGAGAAGACGGGCGGCACGCCGGTCGCGATCGCGGCGGGCGCGGACCCGCGTGGTGGGTGACGGACACGCAACGATTCCCACACCGTACATCGCAGGTTGTTGACCGACCGCCTCGTGGCGGAATCTCCCCGGCAGGCATGACATAGGGAAAGGAGGGCAGGAATGGCCGTACACAGAACCATTCAGGCGGCTCTGTTCGCATGCGCGGTGCTCGCGACAGTACTTGCACCGCAGCTGGCGGCACAGCAGCCGACCGGGTCGGTTTCCGGCCGGGTCGTCGCCGCGGGAACGCTGCGCCCGCTCGGCGATGTACAGGTCTCCGTGGTCGGGACGGGCCGTGGCGCGACGACGAACGCGGACGGCCGGTTCATCATCCCCGATGTACCGGCCGGCGACCGCACGTTGCGCGTCGAGAGCATCGGATTCGGCACGGCCGAGCAACCGGTCACGGTCTCGACTGGCGAAACGGCGGAGGTCGAGGTCGAGCTGAGTGAGCAGGTGATCGCGCTGGACGAGGTGATCGTCACCGGCACGGCCGGCGGGCAGCAGCGTCGCGCGATCGGCAACGCCGTGACGCAGGTACGCGCGGCCGAGGCGGTCGAGACGTCGCTCATCCCCAGCGTGCAAGGTCTGCTCAACGGCCGGGCCTCGAATGTGGTCGTCATGCCCGGTACCGGGATGATCGGCACGGGCGCGAAGATTCGAATTCGCGGCGCATCGTCGCTCTCGCTTTCGAACGACCCGCTGATCTACGTGGACGGCGTCCGTGTCGACAACGCGCAGGCGACCGGGCCCACGGTGCAGGCGTTCGGCTCGAGCGTGATCTCGCGTTGGAACGACTTCAACCCGGATGACATCGAGTCGATCGAGGTCATCAAGGGGCCGGCCGCGGCGACGCTGTACGGCACTGAAGCGGCGAAAGGCGTGGTCCACATCATCACGAAGAAGGGGAACATCGGGACACCGACGTTCAGCTTCACGATGCGTCAAGGCGCGAGCTGGTTCCAGGACGCCGAGGACCGGATGTACGTGAACTACTGGCGCAACCCGTCGACCGGCGACGTCGAATCGCTCAACCTGGTGCAGGCCGAGGCGGCGAACGGCGTCGACCTGTTCAAGACCGGCCGCCTCCAGAACTACTCGTTGAACGTGAGCGGAGGAGCGGAGACCGTTCGCTACTACATCGGCGGCAGCTTCGACCGCGAGACCGGGATCGAGCCGACGAACCGGATGCGGCGCGTGAGCGGCACCGCCAACATCTCGATCGCCCCGCATCCCAAGGTGGACATCGAGGCGCGCATGGGCTACGTCGGCGGACGCACATACCTGTCGTGCGAGGCCGGGTGTGGTGGCGTCACCTGGGGCTCGTACTACTCGACGCCGGCGCATCTGAACGAGAACCTGGACGACGATGATCCGCCCCGCCGCGGCTACCGCAGCCAAACGCGCGAGGTCTACTACGAGTCGACCGATTTCCAGGACCTCGGACGCTTCACCGGCAGCCTCCAGCTCAACTATCGGCCGGTGCCCTGGTTCACGAACCGCCTCGTGGTCGGTACGGACGAAGTGCACGAGGACAACCAGAGCTTTACCGAGCGCAGCCCGATCGTGCAGGTTTTCAGCCCCGGCCAGGTTGGCGGCAAGAACGTGTCTCGACGCGACGTGTCCTACAACACGATCGATTACTCGGGCACGCTCGACTATGCGTTGACGTCCGACTTCGAGGCGCAGACGTCGTTCGGCTCTCAGCTGTACCGCACGTTCACGAAATTCACATCGGCAGAAGGAGACGATTTCGTCGTGCCCGGGCTGACGGCGATCAACGGGACGACGATCAATCGTTTCGGCAGCGAGACGTACGTCGAGGACGCGACGGTCGGCGTGTATCTCCAGCAGCAGGTGAGCTGGCTCGGCCGGCGGTACCTGACGGCAGCGGTCCGGGCGGATGACAACAGCGCGTTCGGCGAGAGCTTCGATCTCGTCTACTATCCGAAGGTGCACGCGACATGGGTGCTGAGCGAGGAGCCGTTCTTCAACGTCGGCCCGATCAGCACATTGCGGTTGCGGGCGGCGTATGGCCAATCCGGCAATCAGCCCACGGCGTTCGCGGCGCTCCGCACGTATTCGGCGGTTTCTGGGCCTGGCGGCGTGAGCACGGTGACGCCGAATTCGCCCGGCAATGCGGACCTCGGTCCCGAGCGTTCGACGGAGTACGAGCTCGGCTTCGATGCGGGGCTCTTCGACGAACGCCTGGGCGTCGAGTTCACTGCGTATCGCGGCAACGTGCGCGACATGATCCTGGCGATCGATCCGGCGCCGTCACAGGGGTTCGCGGGAGAGCAGTTCACGAACCTCGGCCGCTTCGACAAGTGGGGCTACGAGCTCATGCTGCGCGGCACGGTGTTCGAGTCGCCCCGCGCCTCGCTCGATCTCGCCGTCTCGTTCGCGATGAACGACAGCGAGGTCAAGGATCTCGGCGAAGGCAACGACGCACTTTCCATCAGCAACTTCGGCATCGAGCATCGCGTCGGCCACCCGGTCGGCTCATGGTTCCACCATCGCATCGTCAGTGCGACATACGACCCGGACCTCGAGAAGATGCGCGAGTCGATGATGTGCGACGACGGTCAGGGCGGCGCGGTCCCCTGCTGGAACGAAGCGCTCACACAGATCACGGCGCCACGCGTGTTCATCGGCCGGTCGCTGCCGAGGTACGAAGGCTCGGTCACGCCGACGTTCTCGTTCGACCGCTTCCGCCTGATGGCGATGGTCGACTTCAAGCTCGATCAGTTCAAGTGGGATCACAACGAGCGCGTCCGCTGCTCGCTGTTCCTGGTGTGCTACGAGAACATGGTTCCCGAGGAGACCGATCCAGTCGTGGCGGCGGCGTACGCCGAGGCGGACCGCTTCGGCGCGGAGTTCATCCAGGACGCCAGCTTCGCGAAGCTCCGTGAGGTGTCGCTGAGCTACAATGTGCCACCCGCGTTCGTGGAGCGGTTCGGCGTAAGCCGGGCCAACCTGGTGTTCGCCGCGAGGAACCTGCACACGTGGACGGCGTGGGACGGCATGGAACCCGAGGCAATGTTCCTCGGCGGCGACCGCGGCAGCTACGTCTCGCTCGAACAGAACAACATCCCGCAGCTGACGCAGTTCGTCACGACGGTCAACATCAGCTTCTGATGCGTACGAACCCGATTCGCAGAGTGATGCACGAGATGGAGACAACGCTTATGAACAGCAGATGGATGGCCGTGAGGCGGGGCGTTCTCGCGATCGGCGCCGTCGCGGCGCTCGGACTCGGCTCGGCGTCCTGTCGACTAGTCGACGACGTGCTCGAGGTGGACGCACCGACGCAGGTGCCGTCCGACGAGTTGAATCGTCCCGAGAACGCGGCGGTCTTGATCAACGGCGTGATCGGCGATTTCGACTGCGCGCTCGGCTCGTACATCGTGGCGCAAGCGCTGCTCGGCGATGAGCTGCACGACGGCACGTTCACGGCAAGCCGCTGGCCGACGCCGTCGCGCAATCTGTCCGGCACGGAAGTGTACGGGACCAACAGCTGCACGGGCCTCGGCGTCTACACGCCGCTGTCCACGGCACGCTGGACGGCGGATGACGCCCTGAGCAAGCTCGAAGGATGGACGGACACCGAGGTCGCGGACCGAGAGCAGAAGATCGGCGTCGTCGCGGCGTTTTCTGGGTACGCGCACACGCTGATCGGCGAAGGCATGTGCACGGCGGCGTTCGACCTCGGCCCGGAGCAGCAGCCGGCGGACGTGCTCGCGCGGGCGGAGGAGCGGTTCACCCGTGCAATCGAGTCGGCCACCGCGGCTGGCGATGATGAAACGCTCGACATGGCGCGCGTTGGCCGGGCCCGCGTGCGTCGCAACCTCGGTGACCTGGCAGGCGCCGCTGAAGACGCTGCGCTCGTCCCCGATGGATTCGTCAAGCTTTCGACCCGCTCCGACAACGATGCGCGCAGCCGCAATCGCGTCGCGGTCGAGTCACCGTGGTCGAACGGCAGCGGAACGGCGGGCGCGGGTACCAGCGTGAAGGAGCCCTATCGCAACCTCGAGGTCGACGGCGTACCCGATCCACGCGTTCCGGTCACGGACATAGGAGGCACGACCGGTGACGCCCTGACGCCCAACTGGCGTCAGGACAAGTACCAGGGTCCGGCCGAACCGATACCCGTAGCCCGTAGCGCCGAGGCGCAGCTCATCATCGCCGAGGCGGAAGGCGGCCAGACGGCGGTGGATATCATCAACGCGCTTCGCGAGGTCCATGGCCTGCCTGCGTTCTCGAGCTCGAACGAGGCGGAGATCCAGGCGCAGGTCCGCGAAGAGCGGCGGCGCGAGCTGTTCCTCGAGGGTCACCGCCTCGCCGACATGCGCCGGTTTGACGTCCCGCTGTTCCCGGCCGTGGGCGCGCCGTACAACAAGGGCGGAACGTACGGCGACGCGCGCTGCTTCCCGTTGCCGGCCGTCGAGCGGAGGAACAACCCCAACATCTCCTGATTCGCCGTACCGGTTCCTGCCCAAGGGGAGCGGAGGTCCTTCGTGGTTCACGGAGGGCCTCCGCTCTTGCATCCCAGACCGTCACTTCGGGGTTGACACGCCGGCGCCACTCTGCGTTCATGTAGCTTAAACCGATCCCGCAAGCACCCGCCACGTGACCGAGGGCCACGCCGCGCGCCGGCCGGACAGGCGCGCAAATCGCCCATCTCGCGGTGTCCGGTGTGCCGAGACGCGGATTGCTGCTCGTATGCGATGCCAAGTCCCAATGGCCGCAAACCGAGTGACCGAGATGGGAGCTATGAACAGAGCGGAGCAGGCGATCGCGGCGCGCGGAGCGGTCGCGATCTACTACGAGCACCCCGATTGGTTTCGGCCGCTGTTCGACGAGCTGGACCGCCGCGGCACGCCGTACGTGCGGTTGCACGCGAACGAGCACCGGTACGACCCGAGCGAGACGGCGTCTCCCTTCGTCGTGGTGTTCAACCGCATGAGCCCGTCCGCGTACGTACGCGGCGGCGGGGCCACGATCTTCTATACGACGCAGTTTCTCGCGCATCTGCGGCTGTTCGGCGTTCGCGTCATCAACGGCTACGATGCGTGGCGAGTCGAGGTCTCGAAGGCGTACCAGCTCTCATTGCTCGAGCGGCTCGGGCTGCCGTACCCGAAGGCTCGCATCATCAGCGATGCGGCTGCGGCGCCGGCGGCCGCCGAGGGCCTGCGCTATCCGGTCGTGGTCAAACCGAACATCGGCGGCAGCGGCGCGGGCATCCGGCGGTTCGACACACCGGCGGAGCTCGAGCGCGCGGCGCGCGGCGGCGAGCTCGACCTCGGCATCGATCACACCGCGCTGGTCCAGGAGTTCATCCCGGCCGAGTCCGGCCGGATCGTACGCGTCGAGGTGCTGGACGGGCGTTTCCTCTACGCGATCCGTGTCTACACGACGGGGGACACGTTCAACCTCTGCCCGGCGGATGTCTGCCAGCGCGTGGACGGTCTCGAGCTCGAGCGGCTCGCGTGTCCCGCGGACGCCGCGCGCAACGGCCTGCGCGTCGAAGGTTACACGCCGCCCGCCGAGGTCACGACGGCGGTCGAACGGATCACGGCCGCGTCGGGGATCGAGGTCGGCGGCGTCGAGTACGTGGTCGACGAGCGCGACGGCAGGCTCTACTATTACGACGTGAACGCGCTCTCGAACTTCGTGGCCGACGCGGCGAACGTGGTCGGCTTCGATCCGTTCGCGTGCCTCGCCGACTGGCTCGGAGACGAGCTGGCACGGGCACGAGAAGGGCGCGCCGCTCCCGAGCTCGCCGGCGTCGGTATCGCTGCGCGCGACGCATGAATGCGAAACGTTCGGCTCGAGGGTTGACGCGGAATCAGCGCGCGGGCAGGCGTTGCAGTCATCGGTGGTGACCGTCCGCAGGCGAGCACGCAAGCGCAGGCGCAGGCGAACGAACAGAAGGGTGACATGATGCGTTTCGGTTACTGGCTCCCCGTCTTCGGCGGCTGGCTGCGCAATGTCGATGATGAAGGGATGGATGCGACGTGGGAGTACGTGAGCCGGCTCGCGCGACGGAGTGAGCAGATCGGCTTCGACCTCACGCTCATCGCCGAGCTGAACCTGAACGACATCAAGGGGATGGACGCGCCGTCGCTCGACGCATGGAGCACCACCGCCGCGCTCGCGGCGGTCACCGAACGGCTCGAGCTGATGGTCGCCGTCAGGCCGACGTTCCACGGGCCCGCGCTGCTCGCCAAGCAGGCGGCGAACATCGACCGCATCAGCGGCGGTCGGCTATCGCTCAACGTCGTATCATCCTGGTGGGCGACGGAGGCGAAGAAATACGGCGTCCACTTCGACCGTCACGATGATCGGTACGCGCGCACGGGTGAGTGGCTCGACGTGGTCGACGGAATGTGGAGCGAGCCGGTATTCTCCTTCACCGGCCAGTACTATTCGGTCGAGGACGCGATCCTCGAGCCGAAGCCGCTCCGCCAGCCTCGACCCGTGATCTACGCGGGCGGCGAATCGCCCGCCGCGAAGGCGCTGATCGCCGAGAAGTGCGACGCGTGGCTCACGCACGGCGACCCGCCGGACGTGATCGCAGGCAAAGTCGCGGACCTGCGTGCCCGTCGCGAGGCGCTCGGGCTCCCGCCGATGACGTTCGGCGCCGCGGGCTACGTGGTGGTCCGCGACGACGAGCGCGAGGTTCGCCGCGAGATCGAGCGCATCACCGACGTGCGCCAGAGCGCCCGCGGGTACGCGAACTATCAGGATTGGATCGAGAATACGC
>JBOHRM010000716.1:0-4102 GCA_050732715.1 Longimicrobiales bacterium | reverse complement strand
CGCTCTCGGTGTTGACACGTTACTTCCGAATCGGACCACTAGTTGTTGGGCCAGCTCCCCCAAATGCTGCAATGGCCTCCGTTGTCGGTGCCAGCCAGGTCCTGCTGGACGCCGCTGTACGCGGCGTTCATGACGGCACGTGGAGCAAAGTGGAGCTTGCCGTTGGCATCGGTGCTGAACGCGGCGCCGAAGTGGGCTTGACTCAGGCCGTGACCCGCCTCGTGCAGCGCCACCGTCTCCACGTCGATGTTTCCGTCGATCGCCCACGCGAAGACGTCGTTGTAGAGAATCTCGCGGAACGCGACGTCGGCCTTCCCGTTGTTGTCGATGTCCGTGGGTTCGCCGGCGGCATCGATAAAGACGAAGGTGAACGTCACACCGATGACGTTGTTCGGAAGAATACCCGCGGGGAGCCAGCCGGCGTGGGCGACGTCGGCGAAAATGATCGGCGATCCGCCGAGGCCGTTCAGGAACTCGATGACCCCGATGTCCACACCCGGGATGTCCGCTGCCTTGGTGATCGGAATCTCGGAGCACCTCCGCGCGTCCCAGGTGCCCATTGCGCGGTCGATTGCCGCCGATGTCTCCGCAACGGTGAGACCGTCGATGGCGCCCTCGGTCTGGTCGATGATGTACGTGATCTCGACGTTGCCGCCGCGGCGCGGGTCGCCGGGCACGAAATGGTTCGCCAGCTGCTTGTTGCCGCGATCCTCGAAGAAGACGGTCCGGCCCACTTCGTTCGCGGCAGGGCCGGCGAGCCACTCCGCCACGCTCACCTCGTAGTTCTTCCCCTCGGCGGCGAGCCCGGCATTGATCGTCACCATGAGCTCATGGAGCGCCGTGTCGGTGGGGCTGGCATCCATCGGCTCGGCCGCGCCGCCCCTCGCGAAGGAGGGTGTGAGTGCGTCGGGCGCGTCGGGCGCCGTTGGCGCGTCTCGCTGGCAGGCACCGACTGCGGCGACGAGCGACGCCGCGAACATCGTTTTCAGCACGGTCCGGGTACTCGACATGCGGGTCTCCTTTCGGACGGTCCGAGGTGAACTGGGCACGATGCGCGGGTATCCCGCGCGGAGCGCCGCCGCGTCCGTCAACGGCGTCCACACTGACTCTCACCTGCACTGCGAGAACCCGTGCACATCTCGACAGCTGATCCCCGTTTCGAGGTGATCGGCCACGCAGTCTTTAGGGGGTTCGGGCCGAGGGTTCGGGAGACGCGCGCGACGCCCCTCGGCCACGTGGCAATCTACGAGGTGATGACCGCCCCGCAACACCTCGGTGACGGGCCATTAGGCCGGCTCGGGCCGCCGCGGGTCTCGAGGGCGGACCTCCGGAGCCGCCTGGTCTCATGGGTCGACGGCAACATCGGGCGCATTTCGCTATGTTGATGCCCCGTCGAAACACGCATCGTCTTCGCAAATGACCGCTGTGACCCGACAGATCGAGATCGGTCAGGACTCGCCTCTCGGCGTGCTGCGCGACGTCTTCGGCTACGAGTCGTTCCGGCCGGGCCAGGAGCTCGTGATCCGTGCGGTGCTGGAGGGACACGACTGCATCGCCGTGATGCCGACGGGCGCGGGCAAGTCGCTGACGTTTCAGATCCCCGCGAGGCTCTTGCCGGGCACGGTACTCGTGGTGTCGCCGCTGATCAGCCTCATGAAGGATCAGGTCGATGCGCTCGATGAGCTCGACTTCCGGGCGGCGGCGATCAACTCATCGCTCGAGCGCGACGAGCGGCGTCGTCGGGTCGCGGCGCTTCGTGCCGGCGGCTACGAGCTGGTCTATTGCGCGCCCGAGGCGCTCGACGGCTCGTTGCGGGACGTGATCCGGCATGCGCCGCTGTCGCTTCTGGTGGTCGATGAAGCACATTGCATCTCGCAGTGGGGCCATGATTTTCGGCCGTCTTACCGGCGCCTGCTCGGGCTGAAGCGAGAGCTCGGCGATCTGCCCGTGCTCGCACTGACCGCGACGGCGACGCGGCAGGTGGCGCGGGACATCCTGCGCCAGCTCGGGATGGTCAAGCCGAAAGGCTACAAGGGCTCGTTCTTCCGAAGGAACCTGCGCATCCACGCACGCAAGAAGGGCCAGGGCGGCGATACGCGGCATGAGATCGCGGACCTCGTCCGAGCGCGGAGCGGCGCGAGCGGAATCGTGTACTGCCTGTCGCGCCGAACCGTCGAGCAGACGGCGGCGTACCTCGCGAGCCGGGGCGTGCGCGCATTGCCGTACCACGCGGGCATGAGTGACGTCGACCGCGCGGCGAACCAAGAGGCGTTCCAGCGCGATGACGCCGACGTCATCGTCGCGACGATCGCGTTCGGTATGGGGATCGACAAACCGAACGTGCGGTTCGTGATCCATCGCGACATGCCGAAAGACATCGAATCGTGGTATCAGGAGATCGGACGTGCGGGGCGGGATGGGCTGCCCTCGGACTGTTTCTTGTTCTACTCGTGGGCGGACGTGAAGCTCCACGAGCGGTTCCTCGATGACATCGAGGACGATGATATCCGGCGAGCGAAACGCGATGCGACGGTCCGCCTCTTCCGCCTCATCGAGCGCACGACGTGCCGCCATCAGGCGATCGTCCGCTACTTCGATGAGCAGATCGCGCCGTGCGGAGACGCGTGCGATGTCTGTCGCGGCGTCACGGTCGAATCGCTCGTGGCCGAGGCCGCGACACGCAGCGACCCTCGCCTCGACGGCGGGGGTCTCGGACAGGCACTGCTGCCCGGACGACCGGCGCAGGGGCGTGCGCCGCTTGAGGGCGCTGGGGCGCCGGCAGCGGAGCGATCGCCGTCGTCTTCCGACGCCGAGGCGCTGTTCGAGCGGCTCCGCGCGCTTCGCAAGCGCCTCGCCGATGACCGCGGTGTGCCCGCCTACATCATCTTCAATGACCGGACGCTGCGCGAGCTGTGCGAGCGCCGGCCCACCACCCCCGCCGAGCTGCTCCGGGTCTCCGGTGTCGGCCCCGCCAAGCTCGAGCGGTACGGCTCAGCCGTTCTCGCCGAGATCGTGAGAGACGGCGAGCTTACGCGCCCGCTATGACTGGAAACCAGTTGGCGAGTTGGCGGGTTGCGAGTTGCGAGTTGCCTCGCCACCCCTCGAGTTTCGGCGACCGCTGGTCCCGCGGTGGGGGCCGTGGAGAGCTACTCGGAGAGAGCTCATGCTGAGATGGAAAGAGGTCCTCGACCTCGTCAAGAACGGCAATCCCGCGCCGCGTCGGCGCGTCGAGCGCACCGACGACGAGTGGCGCGCTCTGCTCACGCCCGAGCAGTACCACGTCACGCGAGAGCGCGGGACCGAGCGGGCGTTCAGCTCCGAGATGTGCAGCCTGTTCGAGCCGGGACGCTACGCCTGCGTCTGCTGCGACACGCTGCTCTTCGATTCGGAGGTGAAATTCGAGTCCGGCACGGGCTGGCCATCGTTCACGCAGCCGATCGAGCCCACCGCGATCGCGTACCACGCCGACAACGCATTCGGTATGCACCGCGTCGAGACCGTGTGCAACACCTGCGACGCCCACCTCGGCCACGTTTTCCCGGACGGCCCTCCGCCCAGCGGCCTGCGCCACTGTATCAACGCGCTCGCGCTCAACAAAGTCGAGAACGCGTGAGAACGCGTCCGGTTAGCCGGTTGCCGGTTAGCCGGTTACCGGTTGCGGGTCAACCCCGAACTGGGACCGGGAACCGGGAACCGGCAACCGGGAACTGGGAACCGGCAAACGGGAACCGGCAACCGGCGAGGAACACTGGTCTCCGGCGCCGGCGGCCTCGCGTAGCTCGACCGCATGTGCGCGCACGGCGGCCCGCGCGCGCGCGCTCGACCAACTCCAGCTCCGCCAGTCGGCCTGCACCTCGGGCGGCCAGCGCTCGAGCATCCGCCGCGCGATCCGGCACTGCGCCTCGGCGGGAAGCTCCGGCAACGCCGGGAGCAAGACGGGTACGGCGTCGGCACTGAGCGACGCCGTGTACGCCGCGTCGAAACGCGCGCCAGAATCGGCGCGCGCCAGGTTCGTGCGCGCGATCGTCGCGTCGGGATTGATCGCTGTGAGCACCGCTACGATGCCGAAAGCCGATACCATCGCACCGAACGCGAAAGACCG
>JBOHRM010000715.1:0-2167 GCA_050732715.1 Longimicrobiales bacterium | reverse complement strand
CCCGTTCTCAGGAAGGCGGCGGGACGGGCGGCCCGAGCGCCGTGGCGCGCGAGCTCGATCAAACGATGGCGCGGCCAATGCCCGTCGCGCCGCTGGTCACGATCGCGCGCCGCGCGGCGGTGTTGCTGCTGATGCCGCGGGTGTTCCTCGTGTCGAAGATGACGACATCGCACATGTCAATCGGGTCCGACGCGCGGACGGACGGCTTGATCGCGACGCGCCGATCCGGCGTGGTTGACGCGATGGCTCGGCGCCCGCCGTGGTCAGGGAACCGCGATTCGCTCGTCCACGGCTGCGAGGCGGCGACCGATCGCGGCGGCGATCTGGTCGGCCTGCCGGACGAGGTCGGTGAACTGCTCGGGCCAGAGGGATTGTGCGCCGTCTGAGCGGGCGCGGTCGGGGTCGGGGTGCACCTCGACCATCACGCCGTCGGCGCCGGCGGCGATGGCGGCGCAGGCCATGGGTGTGACCATGGAGCGGACGCCGGTGCCGTGGCTGGGGTCGGCGATGATGGGCAGGTGCGAGAGCAAGTGGACGACGGGGATCGCGGTGAGGTCGAGGAGGTTGCGCGTCTGGTCGTCGAACCCGCGCACACCGCGCTCGCAGAGGATGACGTGATCGTTGCCTTCGGCGAGGATGTATTCGGCGCTGAGCAGCAGCTCTTTGATGGTTGCGGCGAGGCCGCGTTTGAGCAGGATCGGCTTGCCGGTCTGTCCCGCTTTCCGGAGCAGCGGGTAGTTCTGCATGTTGCGCGCGCCGATCTGAATGATGTCCGTGACCTCGGCGACGGCGGCGACGCTGTCCGTCTCGAGCGCTTCCGTCACGATCGCGAGGCCGGTCTCCTCACGGGCTCGAGCGAGCAGCTCGAGGCCGGCCAGGCCGAGGCCCTGGAACGCGTACGGCGATGTGCGCGGCTTGAAGGCGCCGCCGCGGAGCACGGTGGCGCCGGCGGCGCGCAGCCGGTGCGCGATCGTGCTGATCTGCTCCGCGGACTCGACGGAGCACGGTCCCGCGATCAGCACGACCTCGTCGCCGCCGATGCGCGTCCCGTTCGAGAGCTCGACGATGGTGGGCTCCGTACGCCACTCGCGCGAGACCTGCTTGTACGGCTGCGTGACGTGGATGACCTGGAGCACACCCGACAGACCTTCGAGGCGGCTGCCGTCGACTTTGCCGTCGTTGCCGATCAAGCCGATCGCGGTGCGCTGCTTGCCGGGGATCGGCCGGGCGTCATAACCCATCTCACGGATGGCCGCGATCACGCGCTCTTCATCGGCGCGCGTCGCGGTGTGGCTCATTACTACGAGCATGGTCGCTGGTTAGACGTTGGATACGTTCTTTGCTGCCGAGGCCGTCGAAGCATACCGGCGCTCCACGGAATTGTAACGAAGCGAGCAGAGCCGCGACAAGCAGCTACGCCACCAGCAGCGCCGCGGTACGTCAGGTGCCGCCGTTCTCGAGATAGAATTCCGCGATCGCGGATACCACGGTGGCGATCTGCGCCTCGTCGAGCTCGGGATAGATCGGCAACGCGAGCACTTCGCGGGCGGCGGCCTCGGCGGCCGGGAAATCGCCGGGCGCGTAACCGAGCGAGCGAAAGCACTCCTGGAGGTGCAGCGGGATGGGATAGTAGACCTCCGTGCCGATGCCGCATCGTGTCAGATGGTCGCGTAGCGCGTCGCGGCGTGGTGCACGAATGACGAACTGATTGTAGACATGCCCAGCCGTATCCTCTGGCACCCCCACCTGATCGTCTAGCCTCGCCTCGCGGATCAGCGCGCGATAGGTCTCCGCGTTGCGCGCCCGGGCGTGCGTCCATGCGGCGAGATGCCGCAGCTTGACGCGCAACACCGCCGCCTGCAGCGCGTCCAACCGGAAGTTGCCGCCGACGAACCGGTGATGATACTTCGGTTCCATGCCGTGAACCCGCAGGACGCTTACTCGTTCAGCGGCCGCCGCGTCGGCCGCGGTCACAAGCCCACCCTCGCCGAACGCGCCGAGGTTCTTCGTGGGGAAGAACGAAAGGCACCCGACGTCGCCGAAGCTTCCCGCCCGGACCTTGTTCGCGTCCTCGGCGCCGATGGCCTGCGCGGCGTCCTCGATTACCTTAAGGCCAAAGCGCCGCGCGATCACCCCCGCGGTCGCGAAGAACGAAAATGCGCTGGTG
>JBOHRM010000714.1:0-9685 GCA_050732715.1 Longimicrobiales bacterium | reverse complement strand
ATATGAGGGTGAATAGAGACGCCCTCCTGGCGGAATGCTCCGGCAACTCGAACCGGCCCGCAACCAAATTACTCACGCGAGGTGATGATGCCATGATCGACCGATTCTACCGCCCGCAAATCGTCGCCGCGGTGCTCTGTGCACTCGTTGCCGCAGCCTGCGACGATGACGATCCGACGGGCAATGATGGGCTGGGCACACCGTCGAACGTAACAGCCACGGTCCAGGGACCCACCAGCATTGCGCTGAGCTGGAACACGGTGTCAGGCGCCAGCGGTTATGTCGTCGAACGGGCAGAGGGCGAGTCCGGCGGCAGCTTTACCGAGATCGCCACGCCGACCAGCACGAGCCATACAGACGATGATCTGACTCCCAATACGACGTATCGCTACCGCGTGGCAGCATCGGCGAGTGGGGGTCGCCTGAGCAACTTCAGCTCCGAGGCAAGCGCCATCACCGAGGAGGAGCAAGAGCTCGGTGCCGCCACGATCTCCGACGACATCACCAGCGACCGAACCTTATTCGCGGACACCGTCTACACTCTCGACGGCTTCGTCAAGGTCGCCAACGGCGCGACGCTGACCATCGAGGCGGGCACGACGATACTCGGATCGTTCGAGAGGCTCGGGTCATCACTCTTCGTATTGCGTGGTGCCCAGATCCGCGCGATGGGCACGGCCGAGAATCCAATCGTGTTTACGTCCGAGCGACCAGAAGGTGAACGCCAACCCGGCGACTGGGGTGGGCTCATCATCCTTGGCAATGGCGTTCTTAACCGAGACGGGGATGTCGTTCTCGAGGGAACGGAGAATTTCGGTGCAGCCGATGGTGGACCCATCGTGTACTCCGGAGGAACGGATAACGCGGACAGCAGCGGTGAGCTCCATTACGTTCGGGTCGAATTCGCCGGCTTCGCAACGGCGGAGAATGCTGAGTTGAACTCGTTCACCTTTGCCGCCGTGGGCAGCGGCACGCAGATGGATCACCTGCAGTCGCTGGCTGGGCTGGATGATTCGTACGAGTTCTTTGGCGGTGCGGTGGACGTGAAGTACCTGGTCTCGTATGAGTCGGGTGACGACCACTTTGACATGTCGGAGGGCTTTCAGGGCCGCCTGCAGTACCTGATCGCCTATCAGTCAAAAGTGCTGCAGCCGCGCCCGAGCGCCGGTGCGGTGTCCGGTGACCCGCAAGGAATAGAGAACGACGGATGCGCAGGAGACGGCTGCACCGCGGGTGAGCTTTCCGAGCCGTTCAATCTCCCGTTCGTCGCAAATTTCACGCTTGTCGGCACGGGTCCGGGCGTGGTCGATGGGACCTCGGGTGGAAACGGCATGGTGCTCCGTCGTGGAACCGGTGGCTTCTATGTCAACGGTGTGGCCACGCGCTGGCCGGTCTCTGCGATCAGCCTGAGGAATTCTGAAGGGAGCGAAGCGACCGAAGACCGCGTCGACGCCAATGATCTCATCCTCAGGAACGTCCTGTCGGTCGACAACGGGACTCTGTTCGAGGCGGGTGAAGGTCGATTCACGGTCGATGCGGAAGCCAACGCCATTGAGTCCGGGGACGGCGAAGCCGCCAGCCTCTTCGTCGCGCTGCCGGCCGATCCCTCGGCGTCGGGTGATTTCGACTGGAACGCCGCCGAAGGTTCGGCCGCAGCTACTGGGGGACTGAGCGCGTTCGACGGTGTCATCGCTGACAAGGCCGGCACGTTCGTCCTGCCAACGGAGTTCCGCGGCGCCGCGCCGCTCACCGGCGATGACGTCAACTGGTGGGTCGGCTGGACAAACTACGCCGACAACTGACGATCAACGCTTGATCCGAAACGGCCGGTCGGGGCTTCGGCTCCGGCCGGTCGGTTTCACCGGAAAATATCGGAAGATGAGAGAAACTCCGCTCCGCCTAAATTTCCGCCTCTTTGTTCTGGCAGCGCTCACCACTGGCTGCGGCACCGATCGCGGCGCAGCAGTCCAAGCTGCAGAAATAGCCGAATCGAAGCCGCCAGTGCATGTGGACAGCATCCTACCAATCGACGAAGAGATCCGACGCTTCAGCGCGCGCGTCGGTCGCACGGTCGAACGGCTCCATGGCGGCGCCGAGAGCCGCGATGAGCTCGTAGACTTATTCGTTACAGCCGTTGAGCGTGCAGACACGGCAACACTCGCTCGCCTCGCCATCGATGCGGCCGAGTTTATCGACCTCTATTACCCGCACACAATCTACACCTACAAGCCGTACGAGCTGAGCCCGCCGATCCTATGGATGCTCATCACCGGAAACAGCGAAAAGGGACTCGTCCGCATCCTTCGCCGCATTGCCGGCCAACCGTTCGGCTTCGAGAGCTACAGCTGCAACACCGAGCCGAAGATAGAGGGCCCTAACCGCCTCTGGGAGGGCTGCGAGCTCCACCGCACGATCAGTGGCAACCGCGAGACACAGCGGCTGTTCGGTTCGATCCTCGAGCGTGACGGAGCCTTCAAGTTCGTCTCGTATTCGAATGACCTCTGATGACCCTTCGCGCGGCGGCGGCCTCAGCACGCAGCACCCTTGTCGATTTAGAGGACGATATGGGTTCGGCCGCACCGAGTGTGGCGGCGAGGTCGTCAACCGTTGCGCGAGCGCTTCGTCCGACGGCGATCAACGTCGCCGACGCATAGCCCGTCCAGTTGCCGTATCCGACCAGCCAGAGCCGTGGCTCGCGCACGACTCGGGTGCCATCGACCCGCGCCCGACCATCTTTCTCGATCACGCTCGTTTCGGATAGCAGCCGGGACCGCCTTCCATCATCCAGCCGGGCAGCGAACTGAACGCCGCCGGCGAAAACAGCCGCAGCGACTTCCAAGCGTGCAACCAGGCGCCGCCCGGCTCGCGCTGTGCGTCGAGGATCACGAACGACAAGCCGGTGCGACGCAGATAGTAGCCCACCGCCAGGCCGGCCTGGCCGCCGCCGACCACGACGACATCGGCGGCGGCGCCGACCAGTGCGTCGCAGGTCTGCTCGATTTGGGGCTGTGTTTGTTGGAGGAGACGGCGACTGCTCCGGTCGGGGACGCGGGTCGGCAGTCGAGCACGTCGTTGGCGTCGCGGACGCGCCATCATCGATCGCGCGCGTGACAACCGCAGTGGTCGGTCCCACTAGGCGTGTGGTGTGCGTGGGCGAGGCGCGGGTCGCCTGCTACGACGAAGGTGCCGGGCGAGCGGTCGTCCTGCTTCACGGCTGCCCTTTCTCGTCGTTCGTCTGGCGCAACGTCATTCCGCACCTTTCGGACGCGCATCGATGCATCGCGCCCGACCTGTTGGGCCTGGGCGACACGGAGACGCCGGAGAAAACGGATTGGTCGCTGCGTGCACAGGCGGCAATGGTCATCGGGTTGCTGGATGCGCTGGGCATCGCGCGCGCACACGTCGTGGGTCATGACCATGGCGGCGCGGTCGCGCAATTGCTTGCGGCCGAGCATTCGGACCGCGTCGATCGGCTGGTCTTGGCCAACGTCGAGGCGTATGACAACTGGCCGTCCGCGGAGGAGCGCCCGTTCGTGCGGCTCACGCAGCTCCCCGTTATTGGGGAGCTGATCCTGCGGTTGTGGGCGCTGAGGCCGGTGCTCCGGCTGACGCTCGCACGCGCACGGGCGGTCTTCGATTCGAGGGTGCTGACGGCGGCGCTGCTCGACGGATACATCCGCGCGAACTTCAGGGATCGCCACCGTCGCGCCAAGACCCGGCGTTTCCTGGCACTCCAGTTCGAGCCCAGGAACAACCGTGTTACGCTGGAGCTGTTGGACGGGCTGCGACGCTTCGACCATCCGACGCTACTCGTCTGGGGTCGGGACGATCCGCATTTCGGACCGGAATGGGGCGAGCGGCTCTGCCGGGACATCCCCGGCGCGACACGTTTGGACCTGCTGTCCGAGACCGGTCACCTGCTGATGGAGGAGCGTCCCGCACAATTCGCCGAGCTCGTCCGAGCATTCATCGCTGAGCATGGATCCGACGATCACTCGGCGTAGGGCGTTGATTATCGGCACGCAACTGGCGATCGCCGCCGCCGCCTGCGGCGTGCCCGAGCGCCTCGGCTGGCGACGGCCGCTGCCCCGCTTTCTGCGCACATTGCGCGTGCCGCCAGTCCTCCAGCCTGTGAGGACGGATGCCACGACCGACTATTACGAGATCACGCAACGCCCGGGCTCGGCGGAGATCCTGCCTGGCATCCGAACGCCGATCTGGGGATTCGAGGGGCTGTTTCCGGGACCGACCATCCGAGCTCGCCGGGGGCGAACGACGATCATCCGGCAAACGAACCAGCTCGCCGTTCCGACCGCGGTGCATCTGCATGGCGGCGCCGTGCCAGCAGAATCGGACGGCTTTCCGACGGACGTCATCGCACCGGGCACGAGTCGCACGTACGTCTACCCGAACGATCAACCTGCGGCCACGCTCTGGTATCACGACCACGCCATGCACCAGACGGGGCGCAACATCTACATGGGGCTGACCGGCCTGTACCTCATCGAGGACGAGGAGGAGAGGGCGCTGGGCCTTCCCGGTGGGAGATATGATGTCCCGCTGCTGATCCAGAATCGCGCGCTGGGTTCGGACGGACGTTTCGGGTACGACCGGAACAGAAATCTCGGAGCGACCGGCGATCTCGTACTCGTGAACGGCGTGCCGTGGCCGCGAATGCCCGTGTGCGCCCGCCGTTACCGTTTCCGCGTGGTAAACGGTGCCAACGCGACGGTGTACCGACTGGCATTGAGCTCCGGGCGGCCGCTCGTGCAGATCGCGACCGACCTCGGTTTCCTACCGGCGCCGGTCGAGACCGCGGATGTCCCGCTGGCCATGTCGGAGCGGGTCGAGTTCGTCATCGACTTCTCGCCGTATCCGATCGGCACGCGTATCATCCTAAGAAACCTCGCCGCTGACGGCCCTCAGGCCGAACTCATGTGCTTCGACGTTGTGTGCGCCGAACGCGATGCCAGTGTACTACCGAGCCGGCTGAGGACAGTCGAGCGTATTCCAACGGACAGCGCGACGCGGACACGCGAGTTGTTTTCTCCGGCGGGCCGTCCTCTTTTCCACCCGTTGCTCGGTGGACGATCAACGGGGAGGGCTTCGATCCGAACCGCACGATCGCTGCGCCGCGATTGGGTGACACCGAGGTCTGGCGCTTCGTGAACCGCAAGCGCTTCGGCATTCTCGGTATGATCCACCCCGTGCATCTGCATCTGGTGCGGTTCCAGATCGTCGCGCGAAACGGCGGTCCGCCACATGCGCACGAGGCGGGGTGGAAGGATACCGTCGCGATCGCGCCGGGCGAGGACGTGTGCATCGCCGCCCGGTTCGAGGGACACCGCGGGCGCTATCTCATCCACTGTCATAACCTGGAACACGAGGACCATGACATGATGGCGCGTTATGACGTCGTGTAGCCACAAGCGAATGCCGGACCCGAATCCGCTCACCAGTAGCGCCGGCCGCCTCCCAGCAGGACATCGGGCCCGAAATCGGCGAACTGCTCCGCGATCGCTTCGAACCAGTAGCGGCTGGGCGAGTGCGCGACGAACGCGGCGGGCGTGGCATCACGACGGCGGCCGTGGTCACCAATCCGGTCGCCTTGTCCTTCGTGCGCGCGATGTCGAACCAGCTCTCGAGCGGCTCGCACCCATTCGGCCATGCAGCCGCCGTATCGCGAGAGGTCAGCAGTGGGCACGCGGCCGCGGGGCCGACGCTTATGGTTCGATTCGTGACCCGTTCACCCGTGGCGAACGCGGAGGCGCCGGCGGCGCTGTCCGTCACCTTGTGCCGGCCGCTCCGCGTGTCGACGAGCCCGATCACCGGCATGCTCTTCACCGCCAGTTGGGCATTCTCATACACACCGGCGGTCCATACGCCGACGCCGGCGCCGTCGGCGATCATCAGAATGACGTTGCGCACGTCATCCAACGCCGTCGGCGCGGGCTCGCGCGCAGGGTTCGCGCACGCGGAGACGGCGAGCGGGAGAAGACAGACAATGGTTGGTCTCACCTACGCGGGCAGGTTGGCGTGGCTGTCGCTGATCAGCGCATATCTCATCGTGAGCCTCTTGCCGGCGTCATCTCGTTCGAACGCGGGCAGGAACCCGGCCCGGGCTGCCGGTCGCCTAGTCGCAATACCATGGAGGTGTTGGCGCCGGTCCGTGGTCTCTCGACGCGCGGATCAGCCCGGTCCAGTCCCGGTCGAGCGACGCCCCTTGATCTCATCGCGCCAGATTCGATGATGCGGATGCCGAGGTGCGGCTGCTCGAGACGTTGCGCATGACGCGCGGCCGAACGGTTACGGCCGCGGCGCGCGGGGATGAGCTTCGACGCAAGCTGGGGTTGCTCGATGCGGTGGGGATCGGTTTCGGAGCGATCGTCGGCGCCGGCATCTTCGTGGTCACTGGCGTGGCCGCCGGGATCGCGGGGCCTGCGTTCCTGCTTGGCCTCCTGCTGGCCGGGTTCGCCGCTACGACGAACGCATTGAGCTCGGCGCAGCTCGCCGCCGCATACCCGCGGTCCGGCGGGACGTACGAATACGGGTATCGCGTGTTGAATCCGTGGCTGGGCTTCGCGGCAGACAACCTGGCCGCAAGGGACATGATCTTGTCCCATCCAACCATGTCTGCCACGGCGGCCCAGATATAATCTTGTGCTCGGTATCGACCGATCGCCTCGATGCCATGGAAGCCCGGTTCGACGCCATGGACGGGCGTTTCGCGGCGCTGGAGACGCGCGTCGAGGCGCTCGAGCGCCAGACCGAGAGGATCCGCGTCGAGATCTCGGAGCGGTTCAACGCGATCGACGACCGCTTCTTGACGATGAAACAGGAGATGCGGGCCGTGAACGACCGGCTGGGAGAGCTGGCGCTGCGGGCTTGATACGTTCCCGCCGCGCAGGGCCGCCGTTTTCCGACGCGGGGCAACAGCCTGGCGCTACGGATTCCCAAAGCGTTCGCCACCGAGACCGCTCTTGGCGACGGCTCAGAAGTCGACCTCACGTTGGAGGATGGCCGTCTCATGATCACCCCTCTCGCGGAATCCCCGTATTCGCTCGAGGAATTGCTAGCAGGCATCACGCCTGAGAACCTCCATGCCGAGATCGATATCGGCTCGAGCGTCGGGGCCGAAGCGTGGTGAAGCGACGCGAATTCCGTCTGGATTGATACTCGATCCAGGCGTATTCGTCCTATCAACGCTCAACGGCGCCGCTTCTTGGCCTTGCGTGCTCGTGCGCGGCGTGGCTGCGCGCGGCCGTGCCGCCGCTGGCCACGCTGCCCGTGCTCCATGAGTGCGCGCAGCCACTCGGCCATGACCTCGTCCATCTCGTATCTCATCGTGCGGACCTCTTCGAACTGGTGCTTTCTCCGGGAGACCTCCGGCGGGACATCCTCCGGCGAAACTGGGCTCGCGAAGCCCTCGGCTTCGAGCAGATCGGTCACTTCGGCGGCGCGTTCACGCGCGGCGGCGATGCTCGGCGCCGGCAGCACGCGGCGCGGCACGTCGGCGCGCAAGATCACCTTGCTGATGAGCCCCTCGGTCACGACCATCCGCATGGTGGCGTCCCCAGCCTCTGTCAGGCCTTCCGCCAGACTTCGCGCGAACGTTTCGTCCGCCATCGCGTCGTCGGAAGCGAACAGCGCCATGCCGGGCGATCGAAGGTGCACGCCGTCGACCGGGATGATGCGCCCCAGGCCGAGCATGCCCGGTCGGTAGTCGGTCTCCATGTTGTGCTCGTGCACGGTGTAGCGCCGGCCCGTGACGCGGTCCTCGAAGACCGCGCGGTCGCCATCTTTTTCGCGCACCGAGAATGCGCTCGTGGATGATTCCGCCAGCGCTCGCGACAGCCGTAGCTGCCGTGGCGGAGTGTCCTGCGCGATCTTCTGCTCGACGTACGCCGCGGCGGCCGATCGGCTCAGGTACATCATCTCGCGGCCCGCCAAGCTCCACTCCTGCTCGCGCACGCCTCGCGTGAAGCTGACGTCGGGTGCGCCTCTCGGCTCGGTGCTCCAGCGAGCGAAATGCCACGCGGACGCTTCGCGCTCCATACGCAGGAACGGCTTGACGAGCAACGATGCCTCGAGCCGGTCGAAGACCCGGGAAAGCAGGTACACGTCCAGAGCGGACCGTGACGCTTCGTTGATGCCGAGTACCGGGCCGCCGGTTTCGCGATCGAAAGCCAGACTGACGAACCGGCTCTGCTCCTCGACGCCGATTTCACGGAGCAGCTCCATGGCGTCTCCGTAAACGTAGTCGCCGACACGGTGTTCGAAGTCCGACAGTCGCCGTCCGGAGTCCACCATGAATTCGGTCGTGGCGCGAAGCAGCGCGAGACGCGCCGATTCCATGCTGGACGCTGCGCCGCCCGCCGCGCCCGAGCCGCGATCTTCGACCACGAAGCGCACCAGAGCACTCGCCGCGGTCCGGCACGCCTGGCCGAGCGAACGGCTCGGCCGAAGGAGCAGTGCGATCAGATCCGCGGGAAACGACTCGGAATCCGGCAGGAGCGCTTCGTTCAGCACCGCGAGGGCCACGGCCAACGTGCTGAACAACTCGCGAGCCTCACCCTCCAGCTCCACGAGCCGCATGCCGCCGTCCTCGGCGAGCAAGTCGGCCATCGAGCGTGAGCCGCCGGACGCGGCCGTGCCTTCGCCCAAGACCGCGAGCCGCGGAGAGCGACCGCGCGATTCCGGCAACACGCGCGAGGTGCGGTCAGGTGGTTCCGAGTAACGAGTCATCCGGATCACGCCGAAAACGGCATCGCGAACGCGAGCAACCTGAAAGCGTGGCGGACCCGACGTCAATAGCAGGTGACCATGAGCACCGTGCAACGGGCGGCCGCAGGTAGCGCTTGGTCAGCCCGTCCACGGCATCGAGCTCGCCGTCGAACAAGCAGAGGTTCCGACGCGAGGGGCAGCCGTCCCGCCGGCCGGGCAGGTCGGATCCACGAAGTACACGCGTTCGCCCATGTCGCTCGCGCCCTGGCTGAGGCTGAACAGGTCGTCGCGGCTGCACTGCGTCGGCGTCATCCCCGCATCGGGAGCACACTCCTATCAACAACACGACGAACGAGCGACGATTTCCGCCTATCCAGCGGTCCGGGCGTCAATCATTCTCGCTCGGCTCAGCACTCGCCTTAGCGCCTTCCAATCACGCCGGGTCCGCCGGGTCAATTCGTCGGAAGGCCGTTACGGGGTTGGAACGTTCGGTGACCGCCGCCGTGACGTGTCAGGGCGACTCTTCTGAGGCGGTCTTACCATCACCTGTAGCGGAGGAGGCGAGTACTGTGTGGGACCTGAAATCGGGCATTCGGCCGGCGCGTGGCGGCGCCCTCTTTTTTGCTATTCTACTCGCTCTCCCCGCGGTCGCCGCCGGGCAGGCAACCGGAAATATCGCCGGGCGGGTCACCGGCCCCGCGGGCGACCCGGTCGCGAATGCGAGTGTCGCCCTCGTCGGCTCGAACCAGCGAACGGTCACGGATCGCGCCGGCCGGTTCATGCTCCCCGCAGTCCCCGCGGGCGATCAACAGATCGTGGTCCGCTACGTTGGATTCCAGGAGGACACGGCCGCGGTCGCGGTCACGAGCGGCGCGATGTCGAGCCTGGACCTCGCGCTGCAGGTCGCACCCATCGCGATGGAAGGGATCACGGTCACGGGCGAGCGAGGCAGCCAGCTGCG
>JBOHRM010000713.1:0-4322 GCA_050732715.1 Longimicrobiales bacterium | reverse complement strand
CCGAGTTCCCAGGTGGTCTTGTTAAACCCGGAACCCGGAACCCGGAACCCGGAACCCGAACGAAGTGAGCCATGATTATCGGCGTACCGAAGGAGATCAAGCCGAGCGAGGAGCGCGTCGCGCTCGTGCCGGGCGGTGCGGAGGCGCTCGTGCAGGCGGGGCACACGGTATTGATCGAGCGCGGTGCGGGTGCGGGCAGCGGGTTCGACGATGCGTCCTACGAGTCGAGGGGCGCGGTCATCACGGATTCGGCCGAGCGTGTCTGGGCCGACGCCGAGATGATCTTGAAGGTGAAGGAGCCGATCGCACCGGAGTGGCGGAGGATGCGGGCCGGACAGGTGGTTTTCACGTACTTCCATTTCGCCGCGTCTGAAGAGCTCACGCGGGCCGTGATGGACTCGGGCATCATCGCGATCGCGTACGAGACTGTCCAACTGCCGACGGGCGAACTGCCGCTGCTCACACCGATGAGCGAGGTCGCCGGTCGGCTCGCCGTGCTCGAGGGTGCGAAATACCTCGAGAAGTTCTTCGGCGGCCGTGGCATCCTCGTGGGTGGCGTGCCGGGTGTCGAGCCGGCGACGATCGTGATACTGGGCGGCGGCATCGTCGGCTCGAACGCCGCGAGGATGGCGGCGGGGCTCGGCGGCCGTGTGATCATCCTCGACGTCTCGCTGAACCGACTCCGGTACCTGGCTGACGTGATGCCTGCGAACGTGGTGCCGCTCTACTCGAGCCGACACAACATCCTCGAGCAGATCGAGAAGGCGGACATCGTGATCGGCGCGGTACTGCTGCCCGGTGCGAAAGCGCCGAACCTGATCCGCCGCGACGATCTCGAGCGCATGATGCCGGGCTCGGTGATCGTCGACGTGGCGGTGGATCAGGGCGGTTGCGTCGAGACGATCCGGCCGACCACGCACGAGGACCCGATCTACGTGGTCGATGGCGTGATCCATTACGGCGTCGCGAACATGCCGGGTGCGGTATCGCGGACGTCGACGCTCGCGCTGACGAACGCCACGTTCCCCTACGCGCTGACGATCGCGGACAAGGGCTGGGACGCGGCGTGCCGCCAGGACCGCGCGCTCGCGCTCGGCGTCAACGTCGCGAGCGGCAAGGTGACGTATCCCGGAGTCGCGGAGGCGTTCGGGCTCGAGTTCACCCCCGTCGAGACCGTGCTTTGAGTTCTGGGTTCCGAGTGGACTCCCCGCTGCACGGCCCACCGCCCCTACGTCGACCTCCGTCGCCTGCGGCGCCGTCGGTTCCGGGTTCCGAGTGCGGAGACCGAGACTTTCGGCCGGGTGAGCCCAGCGCCGAGACCGACATGGCGCCGGCTGCACCGGCCGGCCACGTGCCGGTCCTGGTCCGGCGGCTGCCGAACTTCCCCGCGGATTGGCCGCTGCCGGACTACGCAACGGCGGGTTCGGCCGCCGTGGATCTGCGCAACGCCGGTCCGGGGTTCGTGCTCCCGTCGCTCGGACGACACCTCGTGCCGACTGGACTCGCGATCGCGTTGCCTGACGGCACCGAGGCGCAGATCCGGCCACGCTCCGGCCTCGCGTTCCGTCGCGGCATCGGCATCGTGAACTCGCCGTGCACGATCGACAGCGACTACCGGGGGGAGATCCGCATTCCGCTCATCAACCTGGACGGCTCGCCGCAAGAGGTCGAGCATGGCGAGCGGATCGCTCAGCTGATGGTGTCGCGCGTGGCGCGTATCGCTTGGCATCCGGCCGATGTTCTACCCGAGACCGAGCGCGGCGCCGGCGGCTTCGGCAGCACGGGGCGATGATCGGTTCCCGGTTGGCTCCCCACTCGTCCCGACCCAGCCCCTTCGCCGACCTCGGCCGGCCGTGCCGTCCTCGGTTCCCGGTTTCCGTTCCCACCATCCAACCGGCAACCGGCCAACCGGCAACCGGCTAACTAGCAACGAATTGTCCTTGCAGCGTTTGCGCGTGTCGGCTAGCTTCCGGTTCTGGCCGTTCTTGCGCGGCCACAGCGCCTCGATTTCAATGACATTCGCGGACCTTCTCGAGGCCGGCGGGCGCGGCCTCGGCCGGTTGGAACACATGAATCTTCGTGGGCTCCTGAACTCGGGGCGGCTGCTTCCGGTGAACGACATTGCAGTCGATCTCGGCACCGCGAACACGCTCGTCTACGTCAAGGGCGAGGGGATCGTGCTGAACGAGCCGTCGGTGGTCGCGCTGGAACGCGGCTCGACCCGCATCAAGGGCATTGGCCTCGAGGCCAAGCGGATGCTCGGTCGGACCCCCGACGGAATCTTGGCGGTACGGCCCTTGAAGGACGGCGTGATCGCGGACGTCGACATCACGGAGATCATGCTTCGTCATTTCCTCAAGCAGGTGACGAACAAGCGGATCTTCCGGATGAAGCCGCGGGTGATCGTGGGCGTGCCGTCTGGCATTACCGAGCTGGAGCGGCGCGCAGTACGGCAGAGCGCGACGGTGGCGGGTGCGAAGGAGGTGTATATGGTGGCCGAGCCCATGGCCGCGGCCATCGGCGTGGGGCTGCCGGTCGATACGCCCACGGGCAAGATGGTCATCGACATCGGCGGGGGCACGACCGAGATCGCGGTGATCGCGCTGAACGGCATCGTCTCCGATACCTCGATCCGGGTAGGCGGCGACGAGATCGACGCCGCGATCGTCTCGTTCTTGCGGAAGAACTACAACCTGCTGATCGGCGAACCGACCGCGGAGGCGATCAAGGTCCAGATCGGATCGGCCTACGACAGTGGCGCCGATTACGAGATGGACGTGAAGGGACGTGACCTGGTGAGCGGCATTCCGAAGACCGTGCGCGTGCACTCGCAGGAGGTGCGCGAGTGTATTCAGGAACCGGTCCAGCAGATCGTGGACGCGGTGCGTCGCGCGCTCGAGATCACGCCGCCCGAGCTGGCATCGGACATCGTCGATCGCGGCATCGTGATGACCGGCGGCGGCGCATTGATTCGCGGCCTGGACGCGTTGCTCGCGAACGTGACCGGACTGCCGATCCATATGGATGAGGAGCCACTGACGTGCGTTGTGAGGGGAGCGGGCCGGATCCTCGATGACTTCGAGCGGTTCCGGAGCGTTCTGAACGGCTAGTGGGCCGCCACCGAGATTCTGACGGCCTGCGCGCGCCGCTGCATCGCGCGGATGCTTCGTTGCTCCTCGGTCACATAGTCCTGGCTATGCTTCCTCGCCCTCACCCCACGCGACTCCTGGCTAGGTCCGCTCGCTGGCGCCTCACGCGATTGGAGTCGCGCGGGGACCCCGATCGCGCCTTGCCCCGCGCGCGCATCGACGCGCTCGGCTTCGTCATCACCTCGAAGGCGGCCCACTAGTGCTCGACTTCGACGGAACACGCAGGTGGCGGCGTCGTGAGGCGGCGATTGCGGCGGTGTTCCTGTTTCTCGCCGTGGCCCTTCTGCTGTTGCCGTCCGCGTATCAGGAACCGCTCCGTGGCGGCATCCGTAACACCGTTTTGCGTCCGTTCATTGCGGCCCAGGCCAGGATTGCGGCGGACCGCGCGCTGCGCGTAGACGTCTCGCAGATCCGCGCGCAACGTGACTCGCTGGCAGCGCTCGCTGTCGCGCAACGCTCACTCGCCGAAGAGAACCGGCAGCTGCGCGCCATGCTCGGTCTCGGTGACCGGGCCGGCTCGCAGTTCGTCGGCGCCCAGGTGCTGCGTATCGGCACGACGGGCACGACCAGCACGTTCCTGATCGACATAGGCCTCGATGACGGCATTGGCGCGGGCAGTCCGATCGTCGCGCCGGAGGGACTGCTCGGCGTCGTGATCCGCGCGGACGCGCGCACCGCCCAGGCGATCGACTGGACGAGCAGCGAGTTCAAGGTCGGTGCGATGACGGTCGACGGCACGGCGTCCGGCATCGTTGAATCGGTGCAGGGCCGGTTGGGCGGCGAGGACATTCTTTTGTTGACGGGCGCGCCGTTCCACAGTGATGTCCGCCCGGGCTCGCGCGTGGTGACGTCGGGCGTAGGCGGCCGATACCCGCGCGGCATCCCGATCGGGACCGTGCTCGGCATCGAGGACGCGGACACGGGCTGGCGCAAGAGCTATCTGATGCGGCCGGCCGTGCGGCCGGAAGCCGCATTGCAGGTGCTGGTCGGCAAGATCGATGGCGCGCCGGCGGATGTGTCGGAGCTCTGGCAGCTCACCGTCTCGGGTGACACGACACGCGCGGACACGACGGGATCGCGCCCTGATGACGGGGAGGACGGGCTCGACGAGGATGATGCCCGCTGATGGCGGCCCGTTCGACGTACTTCGCGGTTTTCATCACGCTGCTCGTC
>JBOHRM010000712.1:0-2898 GCA_050732715.1 Longimicrobiales bacterium | reverse complement strand
TCCCTACCTGGAGATGGTGGCCAGGAACTTTTCGAGCACCGACGCGTCGGAGAATTCCAGATCATCTCCGGCACGAGTCCGAAGGTCCTCGTGGTACAGATGTCCACGCCCGGGCGCGAGTATGTCCACCTCGAGAGTGTGGTCGAGCGTGGACCACTCGAAGGCGATGCCACCAGCGCTTGTTGGGATCACATCGGGCCGCGGAATCGTTGCCGAAACGACTCGACCCAGAAGTTGCATCGCTGAGATGGCGATCGCTTTGGAAATAGCGGGCGAACCGTACGAATCCCAACCCGCCGGAAGGGCAAGCAGGTTGACGATTTCGTCCACGGCGTTCCAGAACCAGTCCGGCGCGTCGGGCCTCATCGTCACGGTGAACGTATCCGACTCGGTATCGGAAAAGCTCGAGTCCGCACTGGTCAAACGCTCGATGTCTCCGGTCAGTCCGCTTGTGAGCGGGTCGGGACTAGAAACCGGAGCGGTCAGCAGGTTAGGAGCCATTTGCTCTCTCCCATTCACGATGCATTTCCGTCGATGTAAACGCCGCGAAGCCGCGAACGATCCACGCCCTTCCAGTATCGAGGAAATCGATGGCCGACCCGATCGTTGGTGCGCTCGGTTTGCCACGCGCTGTGAGGTGGAGAATGAGCATCGCGCCACCATCCGGGCGGTAGCCAGGCTCGGCGGTGATATGCAGCCGGCCCAGCGGCTGGTCGTCATCGCTAGCTATCCCATACCTGACAGCGAGCCGAACCTCTTCGGCGGGTGGCAGGAAAGCCTCACTGTATCGCGGTTGCCAACTCGGAATCACCGAATCCAAGGAGTCGAAGCCACGCCAGCCCATGCCCGCCGAAATATGATTGAGGTATGAAACTTCTGATTGGTTTGGCACGACCCGCCCCAGGTCTTGCTCAGCCAAGAACTGCTCGAACACGCTCAGGGTTTCAACGAAACGCTTCCGCACGTAGCTATACCGCGGATACTCATCCTCACCGCTGTGCCGCCTCCAGTTGAAGACGAAACGATCCTGTTGAACCTGGACAAATTCCCGACCGTCCTTTGACATGAACCAGACGCGGGAAACCGGTGGCGTATCCAAGACCTGGAGCCGGACCTGGCGTTGCCTCCCGGAGACCGGTTCGAAGGTTTCCGGTACGGGCGGCCGTGGGTAGTGCTCCTCCAGCTTCGGAAGCTTATCGCGGTATCTTTCCCAGAGAACGCCTAGATAAGGATTTCGGAGATCCTTGATGGGCTCGAACTGGATGCCGACCGCCACCTCGAGGACGGGCGGTTTCTTGAAGCTAGGAAGATCTCGGCCGGTGTTGCTCACGCAATCGCCGACGGTGCGTTCAGCCCCCAACTCGAGTGGAACCCTTGCTGCGACCGCATGTGCTCCGCTCGATGTCCAGGCGCCATCTGATCTCCTTCCAAGACCACCAGCGTTTGGGATCCGCCAGGAGTGATACGGATTCCTTCCCAAGAAGGTTCAACTCCTCGGCCGGCCTCCGCAAGAGGCCGGCGCTTGAGGGGGGCGTATTCACGCGCGTGACGATAGGAGTCCCGGGCGTCGCGGTCGCTTCCGTGCGGCTCGGCCGCGGAAGCTTCATCTACGCAGCCGGTCGAACGCAAGGTCTTGCTGATGAAAGTCGACCGTCAGCGGCCAGGCGTTCCTGAAGTTCCGACCCGGCAAGGCCCCAACGTTTGAGCCGTTCACCGACGACGAGATTGAAGAGATCATGCGGATATTGAACGATGACTGAGCCGACAATCCCTGAGCTCCACGAGCGGTGCGTTGCGTTGTGCGAAGATCTTTACCGCGCCAGCTACAACACCCGTCCGGATCCGACCACGACCGGTTGCGACTGGCCGCCGACCTGCTACGCAGCGCACACCTTGTGCTCGGCGAGCACGGCGCGCGATGGTATCGCGAACCGTGGGAAGCGCCGCCGATTTCGAAAGGAACGGAAAGAACGCAGAGTCACACTATGCCGATGCCCTGCAAGGTTTGTCGACATGAGCGACGCAGCGAGATCGATGTCGCACTTGTCCGCGGTGGCAGCGCACAGGCGATCGCACGGAGCCACGGACTGACCGCTCGTAGCTTGCAGCGTCACGCCCTGATGCATATCCCCCGCGTCCTCCGACGCGCTCAAGATGTTGTCGAGATGGCCGAGGCCGATCGCTTGCTCGCCGAATTGAAATCGCTGCACGATGTCACGTTATCCATCATCGCCGAATCGCTCGCTGCTCGTGATGATCCGCCTGATGTCGGTCCGAGCGCGATCGATGTGATGCTCACAGCCCGGGGGATCCCGGTGCCGCCAGCTCGCCCGAGACCGCCACGTGCGGAACGACAGGACCGGCTCGTAGCGTTGAAGGCGATTGCCGAGGCTCGCAAGAACCTCGCGTTGTTGATTGAGGTGGCGAGCGGTGTCGATGCCGCCGAGCCCCGTCGTCGCCGTGCGTGAACAACGGTGCATGGTCTGTGGCGGCCGGTTCACGAGCCGCAGACGCGATGCGGAAACGTGCTCTGCGCGTTGCCGCAAACGTCGCGAGCGACGGATGACGACGGTTCAAGACGTCGATACGCCCGGATCCAGTCCGCCGGGCGACGTCACACTTCCGGCCGAGACCGAACCGCTGCTGTCGCACGCCCTTGGTTCAATGTCACGGTTCCGGGATCGGATGCGCGGTCACACTTCCGAACCTGGCAAAACTTCACCCGACGCACCGGTTGCACCGAAACCGGCACCCGAACCGTCGCGCTGCGCGTGTGCGTTCTTGCTTCAGGGGGCGGGAAAGGGGCCTCCACTTGTTTCCGCCCGCGCAGCGCCATCCGACGAGCTCGGAATCGGTCTGGTGTGAGGCGGCGCCAACCGCCACGACTGAGACAGCAGG